>DKLL01000237.1:0-5421 GCA_002455755.1 Acinetobacter sp. UBA6641 | reverse complement strand
AAGCACGTGACCTGCCATCACAGAAAGGTCAATCATGGCTTTGGCATGGTCTTTACGTTCAATCTGGTAAGAATCCAGCAGGTCTGGAGTCGCTTTGCCCTGAATCACCAATGCCATTTTCCAGGCCAGGTTAAAGGCATCACGCATACCGCTGTTATAACCCTGACCTTGCCATACCGGCATAATGTGTGCAGCATCACCGGCAAGCAAAATCCGGTCAACACGGAATTTATCGGCAATACGTGCGTTGTGCGTATATACGCGCTGACGGATCACTTCGATATTTTCTGCATTCGGTAATACTTTAGACAGTAATTTGGCGATGTTTTCCGGTTTGCTCAGTTCTTCCTGAGTTTCACCCGGCATCACCATAAATTCGAAACGGCGGATACCATGAGGCAGGGCAGCTGAAACGTACGGACGAACCGGGTCACAGCATAAGTAAATGTGTGGAGTCGCTAGAGGATCATTTTCAATATCGATCACGATCCATTGATTCGGTGCGGTTTTACCATCAAAGCCAATATTCAGAGTACGACGTACAATCGAGTTACCACCATCACAGGCAATTAAGTATTTTGCCTGAACAGTTTCTTCTTTCTGGTTTTTGTCTTGAATTTTAAGCGTTACGCCGTTGGCATCCTGGCTAAACTCACTCAGTTGACGTGAAAAAAGCACTTCAGTTCTTTCATACTGCTTTAAACCTTGCAGCAAGACATTATCGACCTGAGGCTGAATAAAGGCATTACGGCGTGAGAAACCGAATTCACGTGTTAACGGCTGAATGTCTGCAAAGCAGCGACCTTTGGGCGTCAAGAAACGCATGGCATGGTTAGGCGTGGTATGCGGCAAGACCTGATTGACCAAGNNTAAAGATTCATCATCAATACCAATGGCACGCGGGTAATCAATCAAACTGTCCAGTTGCTCAATCACAGTGACCTGAATGCCTTGTTTACTTAAATAGTTCGCAATAGTCAAACCCACAGGGCCTGCGCCCAAGATTGCCACTTCAGTCGTGAAATTCGTTTTGTTGCTCATAGCGAATGCTCATTCAATCAATCCACATTTAAGTGTATTAACGGTGAAATTGCAGGGCTAAACAAGCTATGCCATAGTAGATCTATTGAATGAAAACAAAACATCAGAAATATTTTTATTTAATTAAGTTATCGAAAATAAAAAAATATATTTATTGTGGGCTATATTTTTTTGAAGACTAATGATCATTTTTTTCTATCATTAATAAATATCTGGCTAAAAATAAAAAGCTGAACTATTTGCATAATTCAGCTTTTCTCACTCAATCATGCTTTAGCGTGAATAAGAGGGAGTGAATGACTTGGTTTAAGGTTTGAGAGCCTTATTGTGCTGGTTTAGCTGGTTTTTCTTCAGCAGCAGTTTCTGAAGCAGGCTGAGCCGCAGATGATTTATCAGCAGCACTTTCAGAAGTTGTAGTAGGCTGTTCTTGGGTTGAAACAATGACCTTGGCTTCTTCTTTTTGTTTATCTGTTGGTGCAGCAAAAGTGCTTGCTGCACCAACGGCTAAAGTAGAAGCAAGTAAGATTTGAGTTAATTTCATTTTAAGCATCCTTTATTTTTTAAAAAGTTGTTAGATCCATATTTATCATCACATAAATATGGACAGGGCTCATGCTAAAGACCTGGGGAAGAGGGAGCAATCAAAGAAACAAAGTGAAACAGAGCTGTTAACCTGAAAAATACAAGCAAGCCTGCGTTGTTTATTTACTGTAAAAAATGAGCCAAAAAATGCATAGAAAATGTATGCAAGTATGTCTATATAAGCTTTTTTAATGCATGTTTTTCACTTAAAAGACACAATGCAGCGGGAAATAATCATTTTAACAAACCGCATTTTTTGATTAAATGTAAAAAAATCTTTCAGATTTTCAAGGATTATTTTCTATTTCTATTGATTTAATGCGCTAAAAATAGCGTATGGTTGACGATGATATTTTTTATATTCTAATGAGTTATTTCAATAAAATTTGATCAAACTGATTGCCAGATCTTTTAATTGAGGTGAATGCATTGCCACAGATAGAGGAAAAAATTAAAGTGGAGTCCTATGCGGATTTTTGAGCACCTTTTCAGGGAAGTTGCCCTCATCACTGCATTGATTCATCTCCCTGGCCATGAATAGCGAGTAAGTTTTGAAACTGATTTCTGCCACCCACGCTGTACCGACGCATATCATTTCCGGATTTTTAGGTGCTGGAAAAACCACCCTGCTTAAACATTTACTTAGCCAGAAGCCGGAAAATGAAGTCTGGGCAGTGTTGATGAACGAGTTTGGGCAAATTGGAGTCGATCAGCAGCTATTACCGCAAACGCAGGGCTATGAAGTTAAGGAATTACTGGGTGGCTGTCTGTGCTGTAGCAGCCAGTTGCCGATGCAGATTGCCTTGTCGCGCTTATTGTCAGAAAGCAAACCGGACCGGTTGTTCATTGAACCGACCGGTTTGGGTCATCCGGCACAACTGCTGGAACAACTGACTGAACCGCATTGGCAGCAGAGTATCGCCATGCGTGCACTGGTTACAGTGGTGGATGGTTCTCGCTTGCATGATTTGGACTGGACACAGCAGAATCTGTATGCAGATCAGTTAAAAGCGGCAAATATTATTGTAGTTTCTCATGCAGATACCATGGATTTCGCGGATGATCAGGCTTTGCACGTATTAAAAAGTGAATATCAAGCCTATCAGCAAACATGGCTGATGAGTGGGCAGGGGGAAATCTCGCTTGAGCAACTCGATCTTCCATATGTGGGGGTTGAACGTAAAATCCAGCCTTTACTGAAAATCCAAAAAACATTTTCAGTAGGACAGCCCTTGCCGGAAATTAAACAGTTGCCTTATCACTATGTTGAAACTGCTCAAGGCTATAGTGTGGCAGGCTGGAAATTATCCAAACGCTGGCAATTCGACTTTTATGCCTTGCTGGATTTGCTGTGTGAACAGCAAGACTGGCTGCGGATTAAAGGTATTTTTAATACCAATCAGGGCTGGAAAAGCTTCAACTTCAATCCCGAGCAGTTTAACTATCAGTCTGTCGAAGAAGGCATTGATAACCGTATTGAAATTATTGTGCAAGCCCCGCGCGACTGGCAACATTTTGAAGAGCAGTTATTTCAATGCCAGATCAATCCGGATCAGGATTAAAAACATTTCAGCAAAATAGCTGCAAATCTTATATGCTAAGCGCCAAATTTGAGGACTCTTTTATGGCGCTGAAAGCAACAATTTATAAGGCAGATTTGAATATTGCCAATATGGATGATCATCAATACGGTGATTACCAGCTCACCATGGCTTTACATCCATCTGAAACCATTGAACGTTTGATGGTACGTATTTTGGCTTATGCCCGTTTTGCCGACGAAAGCCTGGAATTTACCAAAGATCTGTTTGAAACCGATGAACCGGCGTTGTGGCAAAAAGACCTGACCGGTCAGCTGATTAAATGGATTGAAGTGGGCAGTCCGGATGAAGACAAGGTGAAAAAGGCCAGTGCGCGTTGCAAGCAGGTGGCGGTGGTCAGTTATGGTTCAGCTGTGGATGAATGGTACAAACGCAACAACAAATTAAAAACCTTAAGCAATGTAGAAGTGTGGAAACTCTCGACCGCGACTACTGATGCCTTGCCGCAATTATGCGAGCGCACCATGCAATTGCAGTTAAACGTGATGGATGGCGAATGGACCCTGATTGGCGATCATGCCCAGGTTGTCGTGGAATGGGAACAGTTACAATAAGGACAACTAAGGATGCAAGTCTAGGCTTGTATCCTCACTAAAAAATTGCGTATACCTGAAAACAATAAAAATGAATAAAGGGAAAATATATGCATCCGGATCTGTATCGTTTGCTGATTGCCCTGGGCATTGGAGCAATTATTGGCGCAGAGCGAGAGTATCGCAGCAAATCGGCCGGTCTTCGAACCATGATTATGGTCAGTCTGAGTTCCTGCCTGTTTACCATTATGTCTTTAAAGATTGGGGTGGATAGCCATGACCGGATTGCAGCCAATATTCTGACCGGGCTGGGCTTTGTCGGGGCGGGGGTGATTTTTAAAGATGAAAACCGTATTTCCGGAATCACCACCGCCACGACCATCTGGATGACGGCTGCCTTGGGCATGGCAGCAGGCGCAGGCTCAGAAATGTTAAGCCTGTTTGCGACTTTCATTGTTTTAATCGTGCTGATTTTTTTGATCTATGTCCAGGAGAAGATAGAAGCCCTGAGCCAGGCTCGCACCTACCGGATTATATGTCCTTACCAGCGCAAGATTTTAGATCAATATGAAGCACTATTTAAGACCTATAACATGAAGGTGGTACGCAGTGTGCAACATAAAACCGAACACCGTATGAGTGGACGCTGGATTTTAATTGGCTCAGCTGAAAATCATAAAAAATTGACTGCTTATTTATTGAATGATTCCAATATCCAGGAGCTGAGTTTTTAAATATACATAATTCAAAGCATCCAGAACTCATCTGAATCCGGTTTATAATGAGGATTGAAAATTTAGTGCTCTGTTTAGGTAAATGATGATGAATGAATTAGAAATTATTGATTTAAAAGTAGGTGAAGGTAAAGAAGCGGTGAAAGGCGCGCTGATTACCACACATTATACTGGCTGGCTGGAAGACGGAACTAAGTTCGATTCTTCGATTGACCGTGGCAACTACTTTGAAACCGTAATTGGTACTGGTCGTGTGATTAAGGGCTGGGATCAGGGCATCATGGGCATGAAGGTCGGCGGTAAACGTAAATTACTGGTGCCTGCACATCTGGCGTATGGCGAACGCAAAATGGGCAAGATCATTCCGGCCAATTCAAATCTTATTTTTGAAATTGAATTATTTGATGTAAAAACACGTGATTAATCTCCAATTTATTATTGATTAAAAAATATTCTACAAGGTACAGGGACGGATCTTGTAGATGGTTAAAAAATGATTTGTATTTTATTTTTTTATGGTTACAGTAATTAAAGGACAAGCATAATTTAAGGATAATTTATATTTGTATAACAACAAAAGATTAATCTATTTTTTCAAGTTGTTTTTATGGCTTTGTTTATGCGTATGCATAGGACAAAAGCAGCTGTGGGCAAACGAGGCGACCGCATCGAAGTCTTCTTCTTTACAACAAAAATTATTCAATACCATCCCGTTTATCGAAAATAGCGGTACTGCCTTACAGGGAACATGGCAGTATTATCCTGAACAGTTCATCATTCAGCCTAGTGCAGTTTTAAAATCTCATACTGTAACCTTGCCGGTTTCTTTTAAGGAAATCGTAGGTAGTAATGAGACCTACGGGACCTTTATTGGACATTTTAAAATCCCTAAAGAATATCTGGGTCGTAATATCCCGATCTACATTCCAA
>DKLL01000245.1 GCA_002455755.1 Acinetobacter sp. UBA6641 | reverse complement strand
GGGCAGCAGTTGCTGCGGATAGTGCGCATCATTTTGCAACAGCACAAAATCACTCTGTTTTTGAATCAGGTCAATACAGTGCTGAAACTTCAGCTGTGATTCAGCAAGGTGAAAATCTTGCAGGCGTTGAATATGATTTTTGTGAATGCCAAGCTTTTGCCAGATTTCACTTTGATCCGGCTGTGTTGCCTCAGCGAGATGGGTATAGTGCTGACTGATTTTATAAAAGCTGGTCAGTGAGTGTTGCACCAGAAACCATAGCCGAATGTAGTCCAGCTGCAAAGAGCTTAAAGAAGTGAGCATAACGAGACCTTTTTATATGTCTTCTTTTTGTTGTTTAAATTATTGTTTAAAAAATAAATGAGGCTGAATCTCAGCCTCATTTTTATATTTTACTCTAAGGATTATTCATCCATGAGTGGTGGCTGAACGCCAGCACCCACTTTAATTGGTAAATCACTATCCAGTACATAGGCATAACTTAGGTTATCAAAGCTTTTGAAAACCATAATATTACCAATGCGTTGTCCTGGAAGTTGAATGCGTTCTTTGGTTTTCGGGTCAGTGACGACTTCACCTTTCTGATTCACTGTCAATACATGTCCGGCTTGAACACCTTGCAAGCTGCCACGGTCGATGGTGACCACACTGTGTTTTGCTGCGGTACCAATTGAACCCATCACGCGAACCACTTGGCCACCGGCAACCACATCTTCAGCATTGGTTGGGTAGAACAAGGTTGGCAGCATCGGATCATATTCCGGCAGCACACGGTCACCGCGACGCACTTCAGAATTATAAGTATCGGTTAGCTCTAGGGTGGTAATGTCATTTTCACCACGTACGGCAACGCCAGATGCCACCTGGATCAATTCAAGACCGGCATTGTATTTTTTGCCTTTGGCATCGGTAAACATGTATGGCTCACCTTCACGGTAAACAGCATAGCGTTGACCGACTTCCAGACCATTACCGCGTGCATATACGGTTTGACCTTGGGCAGCAAGAACACGCTGATCCGCCGTACCTAAAATGTATGGCGTACCTGCAACTGATTCAGGTGCCACAATGGTGCTGCGTTCTAGCCATTGCTTGATGTATTCCAAGGGAATGACAGGAATGGCATTATTTAATGATTCCACCCGAACCTGAGGTTGTAACTTGGTGCCACCGGTATAACGACGGATGATCCCTTCACAGCCATCACCTTCATCTCTACCGATGATCGGTTTGCCATTATAGGTACACATCAGCAGGCGGTCGCCCGGGAAAATCCAGTGTGGATTTTTCACATGTTTATTGCTGGCCCAAATTTCAGGCCAACGGACCGGATTTTTCAAAAATCTTTTGGAAATATCCCATAAAGTAGCGCCTTTTTTCACCACATACACTTGTGGTGCTCCGGCTTTTAATGCAGGTGGGTTGATGTTGCGGGCAGGTGCTGCTTCAGCAATGCTCATCATCCCGGCCCCAACACTTACACATACGGCAAGTGCCAATAATTGTTTTTTACACCCCAAGGCACTAAAAGTTGGCATGCCCTTCAAAACCTTTTTCATTATCATAATTCCTAAAATTATGTATGTAGTTGCGTTATAATAACGATATTACACACATTTTTTTGATGAAGCATTCCTTCATTTTGTTTTTTGATCAATGGCATAAGTGAGGACACCGTATGGCCTTATTACCTATTTTAAGTTTCCCGGATCCCCGTCTTCGTACCATTGCTAAACCAGTCGAAGAAGTCACTGATGAAATTCGTCAGCTTGCAGCCGATATGTTTGAAACCATGTATGAAGCCCCTGGTATTGGTTTGGCTGCGACACAGGTGGATCGTCACATTCAGCTGATTGTCATGGATTTATCTGAAAATAAAGATCAACCCATGGTATTTATTAACCCCAAAGTTACGCCATTAACTGAAGAAACTCAGCCTTATGAAGAAGGCTGTCTGTCTGTGCCTCAAATATACGACAAAGTTGAGCGTCCGTCACGTGTAAAAATCGAGGCAATTAACCTTGAAGGTCAATCATTTGAGCTGGAAGCGGATGAACTTCTCGCTGTTTGTATCCAACATGAAATGGATCACTTAAATGGCAAGTTATTTGTCGATTATTTATCACCTTTAAAACGTCAACGTGCACGTGAAAAAGTAGAAAAAGTGGTGCGTCAGCGCCAGAAAGAAAAAGTTGCGGTGAAACGCTAATCCATACAACTTCTGGATTAAATAGCTTTAAAAAAAGCCCAATTCAAATTGGGCTTTGTTATACTGTCCTCCGACAAACTTCAGGATTTGCCTGTGCTTTTTCGTAGTGGTTTACTGCTATCCTGTATAGCCATATTTTTACAGATTGCTGTGTTTTTACAGCCTTTGCTGCCGAAGCAATATCAGATAGCTCCGGTCTGTGAAACCATTACGCGTGCATTATTGCAAAAACCTGCTTCACCGTACATTTCCGCATCCCCACATGCACATCATCAGTTGCATCAAGATCATCAACAGCAAGCTGTAGAACATGATCATCATGATGCCAATCATCAATGTCAGTACTGTACCGTCTACGGTAATCTGATTTTACCGCCAGAGCTTGAAGTCAAAGAAATTTTGGATCGTATTCAGGTCCGCTTAATTGTATTCCAAAAGACGTTTGGGCATGTCTGGTTTGTTCTACAGCGACTCTTTCTCATTCCTCAAGGCCGAGCCCCGCCAATATTCGCTTAAGCCATGTTTTATACGCCGGGTCTTCACTGACTTAGGCACAGTTATATGTATGATTTAAGTGAGAAATAAAATGGCTCAGCCAAAATTCTTTTTACAGCCACTTGCGGCTGCGATTTGTGTTGCCGGTTATTCAGCTTCGGTATTTGCCGAGCAGCAAACCACTACAGTTCAAACTTTAGCGCCAATTGTGGTAACTGCTCATCAGGGCAATGATGCCAACGGTTTGATTGTGCATGCAGATCCGAAACAGCCAATCCAGCCGATTCCAGCCAGTGATGGTGCAGACTATCTGCAAAGCATTATGGGATTCAGTTCGATCAAAAATGGCGGTACCAATGGTGATGTGACTTTCCGTGGCATGTTTGGTTCACGGATTAAAATTTTAGCCGATGGCAGCGAAAACCTCGGTGCCTGCCCGAGTCGTATGGATGCACCGACATCTTATATTTCACCGGAAAGCTATGNNAGCTATGACCGGATTTCGGTAATTAAAGGTCCGCAAACGGTACAATACGCCAATACCGGTTCTGCTGCCACGGTAATCTTTGAGCGTGCCCCAGAACAATTCACTGATGATAAAAATTATCGAGGACAAGCCAGCGTCTTGATGGGTTCATATGGCCGCCTTGATCATAATATTGAAACCGCAGTCGGAGATAAACAGAAATATGTTCGCCTGAATGCCAACCGTTCCGTTTCTGATAGCTATAAAGATGGGGCAGGCACTAGCGTTCCTTCAGACTGGGAACGCTGGAATGCAGATGTCGCTTTAGGCTGGACACCGGATGAAAATACCTGGGTTGAGCTGAGTGGAGGTAAAGCCGACGGGGAGGCGGTGTATGCAGGCCGCTCGATGGATGGTTCACAATTCGCCCGCGAAAGTCTGGGACTACGTGTAGAAAAGAAAAATGTCACCGATGTGATCAAGAAAATCGAAGCACAGGTAAACTATAGCTTTAATGATCATGTCATGGATAACTTTAGCTTACGTGAATTTAAACCGGACGGCATGATGACTATGCCTATGGCTTCCAACGTAGCGCGGCAAACTTTAAACGCACGTCTGGCTGTAACGCAGCAATGGGATAAATTGCAGTTAATTGGCGGTGTAGATAGCCAAAACAATGAGCACTCCACACGCAAGGGCAGTTTAATGATGCCTTATCAAGACCAAGCGCGTAACAAAGATATGAAATTCCGCTCCTATGGTGCTTTTGGCGAATTAAGCTATCAACTGAGTGAACAAAATAAATGGCTCGGCGGAGTTCGTATCGATCAGGTGAATGTCAAAGATTTGCGTACCGATTCTGTGGACAAGGGATATAACCGTGAACTGGATAAAACCCTGCCAAGTGCATTTATTCGTTTTGAAAATCAGCACCCTGAACATAATGCCAAAACTTATATCGGCGTAGGTTATGTCGAACGTATGCCGGATTACTGGGAACTGTTCAGTACTGCACATGGTAATCCTGGTNNACTGGAACCGTGAACTCATTTAATGGGATCGACACCGAAAAAACCTTGCAGCTGGATTTAGGCTATCAACATGAACATGGCGCACTGAGTTCCTGGGTTTCTGCGTATGCAGGATTAATCAATGATTATGTGTTGATGAATTATCACGTGCATAGCATATCGGGCATGATGAGTCATGGCAAAACTGCCGGCGCAAAAAATGTCGATGCCACGATTGCTGGAGCTGAAGCAGGAGTAGGTTATCAATTTAGCGATCATCTACAGGCAGATATGAGTGCGATGTATGCGTGGGGTGAAAATACCAGTGACAATACGCCGTTGCCACAAA
>DKLL01000026.1:6726-7629 GCA_002455755.1 Acinetobacter sp. UBA6641 | reverse complement strand
GAAACCTATATCTTTATAGATTTCACATATAATACTATCATTCCCCAAAATACTTATTGTATAAAAAACCGCCTTTATTGGCGGTTTTTTGTTTTATTGTGTAAGTATTAGTCAACAAGTATTTATTATCTAAATAATAGTGGTATTCCGTATTCAGCTGTAGCAATAACTGATGGCTCCTAAAGTATGGTACATATAGAGACTATAAATAAGCTCAAGGAATAGGTGAAATATGGCGTTTTATGGTGATACCGATGCGCAAGAAACCCAAGAATGGCAAGACGCGTTTGACTCGGTTTTGCAGCACATGGGTACGGAGCGGGCTGCCTTTTTATTAGAAAAGCTCTATCAGCGCGCGATTGCCAAGCATGTTCCTATTCAGCGTCTAAATACTCCTTATCTCAATACCATTTCAGTTGATGAAACTCCGGCTATGCCAGGCGATCAGGATATGGAGCGCCGTATCCGTGCCCTGATTCGCTGGAATGCCTTGGCGATGGTGTTACGTGCCAATAAAACCGGTGACGATCTGGGTGGTCACCTGGCAAGTTTTGCCTCGTCTGCAACCTTGTATGATGTTGGTTTTAACCATTTCTTCCGTGCCAATAGCGATCATTTTGGTGGCGACATGATTTATTACCAAGGACATTGTGCCCCTGGTATTTATGCACGTTCATTTCTCGAAGGTCGTTTGACTGAAGATCAACTGAATAATTTCCGCCGTGAAGTGGGTGGTAATGGTTTACCAAGTTACCCGCATCCGTACTTGATGCCGGATTATTGGCAGTTCCCGACCGTATCGATGGGTCTGGGTCCGATCATGTCGATTTATCAGGCGCATATTCAAAAATACCTGATGAACCGCAGCCTGATTAAAGAAGAAGACCGTAAAGTCTGGGCTTA
>DKLL01000026.1:0-6628 GCA_002455755.1 Acinetobacter sp. UBA6641 | reverse complement strand
GAATCTTTATTCCGTGGTGCCGGCTGGCGCGTGATTAAAGTGGTGTGGGGTCGTTATTGGGATCCGTTACTTGCCAAAGATGAATCAGGCGCATTAAAAGCTGCGATGGAAGAAGCGGTGGATGGTGATTACCAGCGCTACCAGGTAAAAGGTGGGGCGTATACACGTGCACACTTCTTTGGTAAATACCCAGAAGCAGAAGCATTGGTAAAAGATTTAAGCGATGAAGATATCGATAACTTAAATCGCGGTGGTCACGATCCATACAAAGTCTATGCTGCGTATGCTGAAGCGATGAAATCGACAGGTCAACCCACAGTCATCTTGGCCAAGACTGTAAAAGGTTATGGTTTGTCTGAAGAAATTGAAGCGGTGAACAAAACCCACCAAATCAAGAAAATGCAGCTTGAGTCACTCAAGTATGTACGTAACCGTTTCAACTTGCCGTTTACCGATGAGCAGCTTGAAGAAGTTCCCTTCTACCGTCCAAGTGAAAACTCGCCTGAAATTAAATACATGAAGGCGCGTCGTGAAGCTTTGGGCGGCTATTTACCCGCGCGTCGTAAAGAAAGTGAATCATTGCCTATCCCTGAGTTGTCTGTATTTGATGCCGTGTTAAAAGGTTCAAATGGCAAGCAGCAATCAACGACGATGGTGATGGTACGTTTAATCTCGGCACTTCTAAAAGAAAAAGCAATCAAAGACCGCGTGGTGCCAATCGTACCGGATGAAGCGCGTACCTTTGGTCTGGAAGGCATGTTCCGTCAGCTCGGGATCTATGCCGCCCATGGCCAGAAATATACACCGGAAGACCAAGAGCAGCTGATGAACTATCGTGAAGCCAAAGATGGTCACATGTTGCAGGAAGGGATTAACGAAGCCGGTGCGATGAGTGCATGGGCAGCCTTGGCTACCAGTTATTCAACCAATAACCTGCCAATGATTCCGATGTACATGTACTACTCGATGTTCGGTTTCCAGCGTATTGGCGACATTGCCTGGGCAGCCGGTGATGCACAGGCACAAGGTTTCTTGCTCGGAGCAACTGCGGGCCGTACCACATTGAACGGTGAAGGTTTGCAGCATCAGGATGGTCATTCGCACATTCTGGCCAATACCATTCCGAACTGTGTGTCTTATGACCCATGTTTCGGTTATGAACTTGCGGTCATCGTCCATGATGGCTTGCAACGCATGTATGTCAATCAGGAACGCGTGTTCTATTACCTGACCGTGATGAATGAAAACTATGAGCATCCTGAAATGCCGCAAGGCGTGGAAGAAGGCATCAAGCGTGGTATGTATCTGCTTGAACAGGATGAAAAAGCCACTGTCCAGCTGATGGGTTCAGGGGTGATTCTGCGTGAAGTGATTAAAGCGGCGAAAATCTTGCGTGATGAATACCAGATTCACTCAAACGTATGGAGTGTCACCAGCTTCAACGAATTGGCACGTGATGGTATGGCATGTGAAGAATACAACCGTCTGCATCCATTGACTGAAGAAGCGAAGGAATCCTGGGTATCACAACAATTGCGTGAAACTGACGGTATTGTGGTTTCTGCAACCGATCATATGCGTGCATACAGCGAACAGATCCGTGCCTATCTTCCAGACAACCGTCCATTCGTAGCCTTGGGTACCGATGGTTACGGCCGTTCAGATACACGCGGCAATTTGCGTAGTTACTTCGGTGTGGATGCCGCGCATATTGTCGTGGCAACCTTGAAGAAACTGGCCGATGAAGGTGAGGTTGATGCGCGTTTGGTGAAAGATGCCATCTCCAGCTTCGAACTTGATACTGATCGTCCTGTCGCTTGGGCACCTCAAGCACATCCAGAGGTTCAGGCAGTTGCAGACTATAAAGAACAATCAGGTGAGGAGAACTAAGCATGCAAATCAAAACACCTGATATTGGAGTTGATAAAGCCACTGTTGCAGAAATTCTGGTCAAAGTGGGTGATAGTGTTGAGATTGATGACAGTCTGGTCTTGCTTGAATCGGATAAAGCTTCTGTTGAAGTGCCAAGCACTTCAGCAGGGATTGTGAAAAGTATTACGGTTGCAGCAGGTGATGTGGTTTCAGAAGGTTCGGTCCTGATTGAACTGGAAGCTGAAGACGGTTCAACGGGTGCAGTGGAACTCCAAGAAGCAGATGCTTCAGAAAAGACTTCGGAAAATACCCCGACTTCTTTGCCTGATCAGGAAATTATGCAAGAATTGTCTTCACATCAGCCAAAGGCGGCTCAGGCGGTTGAACAGACTGCCCAAACAGGTGCAACCTCAAGCATTGTCGAGGTGAAACTGCCGGACATTGGGGTAGAAAAAGCACTGGTCGGGGAGATTCTGGTTCAGGTCGGTGACCAGATTGAAGTGGATCAAAGCCTTGTGGTAGTGGAATCTGACAAGGCGACTGTCGAAGTGCCGAGCACGGTTTCAGGCACGGTTGAATCTATCGAAATTAAGGAAGGCGACTCGGTCAAAGAAGGCGTGCTGATTCTTAAAGTGAAAACTGCTGGATCAGCACCTGCCACTCAAGCTGAAGCTGCAAAGCCAGAAGCTGCTCAGGTTGCACCTGAAGCCAAAGCCGAGCCAGCGCCTCAAACAGCTGCAGCACCTGCAGGTGAAATCGAAATTGCTGTACCCGACTTGGGTGTGGACAAAGCTGCAGTTGCGGAAATTCTGGTTCAAGTGGGTGACACGGTTGAAGCTGATCAAAGCATTATTGTGGTGGAGTCAGATAAAGCCACCGTTGAAGTGCCAAGCCCGTCGGCAGGGGTAATTAAAGCCATTCATGTGGAAGTGGGTCAAAATGTCTCTCAAGGAATTGCTTTGGTGACTATTGAAGCAGCGGATCAAGTTAAAGCAATTTCAACTCCGCTGGCTAAAACTGAATCTGCACCTGCGCTTAAAGCAGAAGCAGCTACAAAACCAGCGCCAGCAGCGGCTACTTCAGCTCCTGTAGAACAGGCACCGCTCCAATCGGCTGATAAGCTGAGCAAAGAGCAGAGTGCTGCCAACGCCAAAGTCTATGCCGGTCCTGCGGTACGTAAGCTTGCTCGTGAGTTGGGTGTGGTATTAGCCGAAGTGCAAGCATCAGGTCCACATACGCGTTTGATGAAGGAAGATGTTTTTGCTTATGTGAAAACACGCTTAACCGCGCCTCAAGCAGCCCCGGTAGCCGCTGCTGCTGTTCAGGTGGCAGGTCTGCCAAAACTTCCAGACTTCTCTGCATTTGGTGGTGTGGAAGAAAAAGCAATGACCCGCTTGCAACAGGTTTCTGTACCGCAGTTGTCGTTGAATAACTACATTCCACAGGTGACCCAGTTTGACCTGGCGGATATTACCGAACTGGAAGCTTGGCGTGGTGATCTCAAAGCCAGGTTTAAACAGGATGGTATCAGTTTGACGATTTTGGCTTTCATTGCCAAAGCAGTGGCTCATCTGTTGAAAGAAGAGCCTTATTTTGCAAGTCATTTGGCGGATGATCAAAAAACGGTATTGCTCCGTAATGAAATCCATATGGGTATTGCTGTGGCAACACCGGACGGTTTGACTGTGCCAGTACTGCGTAATCCAGATCAAAAATCAATCAAGAAAATTGCAGTTGAACTGGGTGAGCTGAGCAAGAAAGCACGTGACAAGAAATTGTCACCGAAAGACTTGCAAGGTGCGAACTTCACCATTACCAGCCTGGGTTCGATTGGCGGTACAGCATTTACCCCATTGGTAAACTGGCCTCAGGTCGCGATTTTGGGTATTTCACCTGCAACCATGCAACCGGTTTGGAATGGCACAGACTTTGATCCTAAATTGATGTTGCCGTTATCTTTGTCTTATGACCACCGCGTGATTAATGGTGCAGATGCAGCACGCTTTACCAATAAACTGACCAAATTGCTGGCTGATATCCGTACTTTATTGCTCTAATCAGTTTATAAAATGCGAATAAGATAGACCCTGCTTCGGCAGGGTTTTTTTATGGGCACCGATAATTTAAAAAAATTTGAGTAATTGTCCGCTTTAAGTATGAGCCTTGATTTTGTTTTTTTAATGCCCTGGTTTAAAAGGTTGAACCTAAATTAATTTGATAAAATATTGCTTTGCGATTAAAATCAACTCACTTCATTGGGGAGTAGCCGCTTTTTACGCAATGTAAAAAGGTGATGGTCAACATAATTGTTCAACAGAACATGGTCATCATAGCACAGAACCAATTCAGCTTTTCTCAAAGCTTTTTTTGTTGGCAAGACCTTTGATTTATCACTCTGCAGATTTTTGGCTAGCAGGAGCGATAAGTCATAGGCAAATTTTGCTAGCCAGAGAAAGATCACATGTATGAACTGCTTATCTCAACCGCTATCGTTGCCCTGGCTGAAATGGGTGACAAGACTCAGTTATTAGCCTTGTTACTGGCTGCCCGTTTCCGAAAACCTGTTCCTATTCTACTTGCCATTTTACTGGCGACCTTGTTGAACCACGGTATATCGGCTGTGCTGGGTCAGTGGATTACCACGGTACTTAACCCTGATGTGTTGCTGTGGATTGTATCGGTTGGCTTTATTGCCATGGCACTCTGGATGCTGGTTCCAGACGAACTTGAAGATGAAACCGATAATATTAATAAATGGCAAAAATATGGCGTGTTTGGGGCGACTTTTGCGCTGTTCTTCCTGGCCGAAATAGGCGATAAAACCCAAGTGGCAACCGTTGCTCTGGCTGCACGTTTTGACAGTGTGTTCTGGGTGATGCTAGGCACCACCATTGGGATGATGATTGCCAATGCACCGGCGGTATTTGTGGGAAATAAGCTGGCTGATAAATTGCCAATTCCACTGATTCATAAAATCGGTGCAAGCATCTTCTTGATTATTGGTGTTGCCACCTTGGTACAACATTATTTTTTCTAAGCTTGAATAGTGTTAAAAAATCCTGGCATTTTAGTCGGGATTTTTTATTTTAAATAAAATACAATTCACTGATAAATATAGCAATATTTTAATACATATTGGTTGTAAATTCACACAATTCCCTATAAGTTGTATGGCATCAAAATGCAATTTTATAACGATATTTTTGGGGAACAGGTTATGGCATTTGACCGCACGACATCACAGGTGTTGTTTGATAATGGCACACATAAATGTATTAGCTTTACCAGTCTGGTCAAGGGTGAAGGGGTACAAGCCAACCAGTTTCTCATTCTGGATCATGAACGTGCAGCAGTGCTGGATCCAGGGGGCGACTTGACCTATGTTCCGCTGACCATGGAACTGAACAAATATACCCGCTTGACCAATCTTGATTATGTAATGGCATCCCATCAAGACCCTGACATTATTACCTCTATGCCGCGCTGGCTGGTCTACACCGAGGCCAAAGTGGTGGCATCCAAATTATGGGCGCGTTTCTTGCCGCATTTGAACTCGGCCTTCATGAGTGACCGGATGAAGGGCAACTGGCTAGACCGTTTGATTGAACTTCCAGATCACGGCCAGGTCATTCCATTAGGTAAGGCAACCATTGTTGCTGTTCCGGCGCATTTCCTGCATTCAGTCGGTAATTTCCAGTTTTATGACCCGATTGCCAAAATTCTGTTTTCTGGCGATATGGGTGCATCCATGGTGGAGGATGCTTCTAAACCACTGGAAAATTTTGCTGCGCATATTCCGAAGATGAAAGGCTTCCATCAGCGTTATATGTGTTCCAATAAAGTGATTCGTCTTTGGGTACAAATGGTTCGTAGCATGGACGTGGAAATGATTGTGCCACAGCATGGCACGCCCTTCATTGGAAAAGAGCAGATCAATCAATTTTTAGACTGGATTGAAACCCTGGAGTGCGGTGTCGATTTAATGGATGAAACTGTATTTACCTGTCCTGAATAGTTCAAAAAAAAATTGAAAATTTTTCTTGAGTGAAAAAACAACATTTCTTATATTTTCTATTCCAAAAAAACTTTTTTTTTGATGACGAGAATCTATAAGAAATGTTGTCTCAAGTACCCACACAGGATGCCTGTTTAAGCTGTGGCGCATGTTGCGCCTATTTCCGTGTCTCATTCTATTGGGCAGAAGGCATTCATATGCCAGAGCACTTTACTGAGCCGGTAACAGCGGTGTATTCATGTATGGTGGGAACCAATCAAAAAAATCCACGTTGCATTGCACTCGAAGGTGAAATAGGCAAGCAGGTCAGTTGTGGCATGTATGAGGCCCGCAGTTCTTCATGTAAAGAAGTGCAGATTGCCGATGAACAATGCAACAAGGCAAGACGGGCGCATCACATGATCCCCTTTGTACCGCTTGAATCTTTTGAGTCGACCAATGATGAAGATTTTGATCAGGTCTGTTAATCGCCTATACCTCCAAATTTAAATACTCACACAGTAAAATCACTGTTTTTTAATAAAAAAGTTGGCCAATATCCAGCAATGTAAATTTATTTTGCATTGCTGTCTGAAATTAGCATGAATAAAACTGTTTTTTTTGTTTATAATAGCGCACGGAAATTACCAGTGAGACTGTTATGTTGACCATCGTTCAAGAAGCTCTAACCTTCGATGATGTCTTATTACTCCCTGCCTACTCAACTGTTCTCCCAAAAGATGTCTCCTTAAAGACACGCCT
>DKLL01000056.1 GCA_002455755.1 Acinetobacter sp. UBA6641 | reverse complement strand
AGTTCCGATGTCATGATTGAGATGGCAAAGCACCATTTTCCTGAACAGGTCTGGTTAGAAGCCGATATGAGAACGATTAATTTGGATCAAAAATTTCAGGGGATTTTGGCATGGGACAGTTTTTTTCATTTGACTCCCGAGGATCAGCGGCTGATGTTTAAGCAGTTTTTTCAGTTTGCAGAGCAGGGAACCATGTTGATGTTTACCAGTGGACCTGAACATGGTGAGTCGATTGGGGAGATGTTTGGTGATGCGCTTTATCACGCGAGTTTGTCGCCTGATGAATATCGGCAAGTATTGAAAGATCACGGTTTTGAAGTGGTAAAGATGGTCGCGGAAGATCCCGACTGTGCCGGGCATACAGTGTGGTTGGGGCAGAAGTTTTGAGTTAAGTCATGCTAAATAAAAATGTGGAACAATGAGTGAATATTGAGCGTGGAACATGATTATTTATATTAGAAAGTCAATTAGCATGAGTTGGGCTTTATAATATTAGTTAAGTAAATGATTTTTATAAAATAATAAAGAGAATTTCGTATAAGNNAATCTCTATTTGCAACAGTGCCAAAAAAGCCCAATCGGAGATGGTTGGGCTTTTTAAATCGACATACAACACTGAAATTTAAAGATAAATAAAGAGAATTTCGTATAAGGTGTATTATGTTAATTTTAGGAAAACCTAAAAAGATTCCATCCTATTTCATGTTATAAACATATATCTATCTAAAGCAGAAAAAGTCGATAATCTTTATAATGATAAATTTGACTTAAATCAGGTTTTTATTAATTCATAATATGAAATGTCTAATTAAACTGTTCTTTACTTCATCTTTTTTTGTATTTCAATAGGTTCTTCTTTTGCCAATGAAAGCGAAATTAAATCAATGGCCTCTGCTAAAGCTGATGCCAGAAAAGCTATTGGGAAAATTTATTCATGTGAATACAAAATTACATACTCAAATTTGGAAAATCAAAAAGCATTTTCAAGTGATGAAGTAGCCAAGAAAAACCTACCATTTATTTATACAAAAACAGTTAATAGTATTTATCAATATGAGGATAGTCCTATTATCACTCCATCTAAAAACTTAAATATTAAAGTAGACTTTGATTTAAAAATGGATAAGAAAGCATATAACGTCAAAATTACGCCTAGTACCAGTTCAACAAGTCTTGATAAAAGTATTCAAAACGCTTTTACAATCGCTAAATTTTCTACTCACAAAGGTTTTTGGTGGGGGAATACTTTGAGATTTTCAGATGAAATAAGATTGGAAAAAACTGGTAATTGTAGAATAAGAAATATTTATGATGAAAATGAGCTTTTACTATGGCGTAAAAAATTATCTTTTTAATAATTAATGCTATATTTTTAATCATTTAATATAATGGCTGTTATACGAAATCCCCATNNTGGTATTACCAGTATTCAAGTCAGGGAAAATAAACACATTGGCACGACCGGCAACCGGCGAACCTGGAGCTTTGGATTGACCGACACTTTCAACCGATGCTGCATCATATTGCAATGGGCCATCAATCAGTAAGTCCGGACGGCGCTGTTTGGCAATTTCAGTCGCTTTCGCCACTTTTTCTACATCGGCACCTGCACCCGAAGTACCGGTTGAA
Organism: Acinetobacter sp. UBA6641; assembly: GCA_002455755.1. Lineage (GTDB taxonomy): Bacteria > Pseudomonadota > Gammaproteobacteria > Pseudomonadales > Moraxellaceae > Acinetobacter. The sequence goes on along the minus strand of DKLL01000056.1, from coordinate 14,350 downwards.
TAAGAAATCATCGCAATGCGCGGGTCAATACCAAATGCTTTGGCAGAGTCGGCAGACTGAATTGCAATTTCTGCCAGTTGTTCTGCATCAGGATCTGGATTGATGGCACAGTCACCATACACATAAACCTCATCCGGCAACAACATGAAGAACACAGAAGATACCAGTGAGTAATCCGGTGCGGTTTTAATGAGCTGGAAAGCAGGGCGGACTGTGTTCGCTGTGGTGTGTACTGCACCAGACACCAAGCCATCCACCTGATCCAGAGCGAGCATCATGGTACCCAGTACCACGGTATCTTGAAGCTGTTCACGTGCTTGCAACTCGTTGAGTTTGCCTTTACGTAGCTCGACCATTTTCTCGACATAATTTTCGCGAATCAGGTCTGGGTCCAGAATTTCTAAATCATGCGGTAGTTCAATTCCACGTGCTTTAGCGGCCTCAACCACAGCTTCAGGTTTTGCCAGCAGAATGCAGTGGGCAATACCGCGAGATTGACAGATTGCCGCCGCCTGAATAGTACGTGGTTCATCGCCTTCAGGCAGGACAATACGCTTTTTCGCCGCAATTGATTTTTGCACCAGTTCATGGCGAAATGCAGAAGGCGACAAACGTGCTTTGTATGAACCATTAATCAGCTGAGCAATCCAGTCTGCATTAATATGACTAGACACGAAGCGTGATACTTGTTCTGCACGCTCGATATCATCGACTGGAATTTCATTGCTGAGATTTGCGAGACTTTGCGCAGTTTCAAAGGCATTTAATGCGGTATGCAAAATCGGTAGACCATGGTTCATGGCCGACTGGCAAAATGCTAAAACAGCTGGATTCGGTTCAGCATATTCAGTTAAAACCAATCCTGCCAAAGGAATACCATTACTGCTGGCCAGACTGCTGGCCAATAAAACATCAATCCGGTCAGCGGCACTAATAATCAGTTCACCAGCGACAAACTTATTCAGTTCATGTTCTATATTTGCAGTAATGAGGCTACTGTGTAACATGCGACGTGTGGTTGCTTCACCCTGGTTAATCCAGTTGGCTGAAATATATGCGGCCAAATCGGAAATGCGTGGTACGCTCAAGGTATTGCTGAAAGGAACCAGGCCAATCACGGGCAGTTTTTCAGACCCAATATGAGCATGGGTTTTTTGAATTTGTGCGGCAAATTTGTTGGTATCACTAATTAAACGCAAGTTTGGATTGAACGTGACTGGAATTTCTGCTGAATCTTTGGCTAAGCCTTTGGTCCGCATGAACAATACGCCAGCATTACGGGTCGAGGCTGCTCCGCCCAAATAGCGTAATTGATTTTCAACTTTTTCTGCAGCAGCTTCAGGTTTGTTGATGTCTGCATTGCTGACAATGATGACTTTAGCATCCAGCGCTTGAGCTAATGTCGCATTCAGTTCTGCAGCAAAGGCATCGCGATGGTTTGGAACCAAACCTTCCACAATAATCAGATCATGCTTTTTGGCAATTTGGCGGTGCAAATGAACGGCCTGTTCAAGCAATTCATCAGTTTCACCTAAGCTGAGCTGCTGAATGAGGCGGGTATAAGGAATCGGTTCTACCGTTTCACTATTCGATAAATGACGGTACAGTGCGGTTGAGCGATCAAAATCTTGTTGTGGTTCTTGTGAAAAAGGTTTCAGAAAACCAGCTTTTATGCCTTGGCATTCCAAGGCATAGATTAAACCTAGGCCGGCCGAAGTTAAGCCTACGCCTTCCCCGGTTGGCACGAGTAAAATTGTTTTCATAGTTCGATTCTAAATAAAAGGATGAATATTGGCAGGGTAAAATGTGCGATGGCTTAAGCCATCGCTACATCTGCTTCAGACTTTTTTGCCTTTGCCTGACTCACCTCGCCTTCTACAACGTGCGCAGTTTCTTTGGCAATACGGCCTTCTTCATCAGTTGGAATGACCCAGATTTGAGGACCTGTGCCAGTATCAATACGACCTTCTGTACCGCGTTTCAAGTTATTGTTTTGTTCCTTGCTTAAGTTGAAACCGAAGTGAGGCAAGTACGCCATGGTTTTTTCACGGATATAAGCCGAGTTTTCGCCAATACCACCAGTAAAGAACAGGCCATCCAGACGTGGCAAGCCACAGCTTAATGCAGCCAGCGATTTAGCCAGGCGGTAGCAGAAGACTTCAATAGCAATCGTGGCATCCTCATTACCTTGTTGTGAGGCTTCAATCAGGGTACGCATGTCATTTGAAAGACTGTCTGATAAACCGAGCAGGCCGCTTTCTTTGTTCAGCATCTTGTCAATTTTATAGATATCCCAACCCAGATTGCTGGCAAGGAAGCTATGTAAACTCGGATCGACATCCCCGCTACGGGTGCCCATTACAATGCCTTCAAGTGGGGTTAAGCCCATGGACGTATCTACACTCTGACCATTCCAGATGGCACAGGTCGAGCTGCCATTGCCTAAGTGAGCCGTCAACCAGCCGCCCTGTTTGAAACTGCCGGCCAATTCTGAACCGCGTTCAGAGACATAAGCATGGCTGGTACCGTGGAAGCCGTAACGACGTACATTGTGCTCGGTATATAAAAATTTTGGCAATGCATAACGGAATGCATGTTCCGGCATGGTTTGGTGGAATGCGGTATCAAATACGGCTACTTGGGGTAAGTCCGGGAAAAGACGTGTGGTGGCTTCAATACCGACTAGATGCGCAGGGTTGTGTAGCGGTGCCAGCGGCGTCGCTGCACGAATTTTTTCAATAATGTCGTCAGTCAGTAATTCGGCTTTGGTAAGCACGCCGCCATGTACAATACGGTGACCGATGGCATCAGGCTTATAGTTGGCTAGACGCGCCAAACCGACTTCAAGTGCTTCTTTATGATCAGCATTGGGAATACGAATATCGACAGGTTCGTTGCCTACCGTCACACCTTTAATACGTGCTTCAGGTGTACCTAAGTTTTCAGCCAAACCATGGATGCGGAATTCTTGGTCTTCAAGCAATAATGCAAACTTAATTGAAGATGACCCACAATTGATGACTAATACTGATTTAGGCATGAGCTATTCCTTAACTGAAAATTTTCGTACTTGAATTGTTGTATTACCCGTGATCGTCGATATTCATTTTAGGATGTATCTTTCGATCTGTTGAATAGTTGTACCATGAGCTTTTTTATTGTCACAAGCTAGACTTTAGGAGATTAGACTTAAGCACTATCGACCGCTAAAACAATAATAATTAAAATTTATCATTTGATAGTTTTCATTTATTAATAAAATAGTACTGAGTCATCAGCTCTTTATTTTGCATTTATACCCAGCCTAACATGTGGATTGCAATTTGGGCAGAGCATTAAGGTTATTTTAACGCTTACTTTTGATATTTTATTTCTGACCAGCGTACGATGACATAGGCAATTAGTGCCACCATAAAAAACACCAGCATCATCCAGGCCANNTTTCTTGTCATTTTCCGTGTAAGTCAGCGGAGTGATATATTTTTCCATATCATAAATACGGATGCCTGACGAAGTGCCGACCACCATGCCGGCAAATTTGGTGTATTTCGCCCAGGCTTCATGAATCGGATCGTGAATGATACGGGCAAGAATGGCATGAATAGAATTGGAAAAAATTTTCATTACTGCAAAAGACACCAGCAATGCCAGTAAGAAGGTACAAATGATCAAATAATAAAACATGCGATTTCCCTTTTATCTTTCTCATTATTTTTATCATGTTACGAAATTTAAGAGAGGGATAATGTAGTGACTGTGTTCAGCCTCATGCTTGAAGCTGAACACGGAATGCTTTTATTAATTGCGGGATTTATTGACGAATTTGACCATCACCAAACACGACCCATTTTTGCGATGTCAGACCTTCCAGACCTACTGGACCACGCGCATGAATCTTGTCAGTCGAAATGCCGATTTCAGCACCCAGACCATATTCAAAACCGTCGGCAAAACGGGTAGAGGCATTGATCATCACTGAACTTGAATCTACACGTGCCAGGAACTGACGCGCAAGACTAAAGTTTTCGGTAATGATGGCATCGGTATGGTGAGAACCATATTTGTTAATATGATCAATGGCTTCATCAATCCCGCTCACTACTTTAACCGCCAAAATCGGGCCTAAATATTCAGTGTACCAATCTTCTTCGCTGGCTGGTTTGACAGTTGAACCGAGAATACGCCGGGTTTCACGGCAGCCGCGCAGTTCAACCTGTTTTTCTGCATAGAGTTCAGCAATGCTTGGCAAGAAATCTTCAGCAACTTTCTCATCCACCAGCAAGGTTTCCATGGCATTACATACGCCATAACGATGGGTTTTGGCATTCAGTGCGATCGGCAGGGCTTTTTGCAAATCTGCCTGCGCTTCAACAAAGACATGACAATTGCCATCCAGATGCTTAATCACCGGAATACGTGCTTCATTGCTGATCCGTTCAATCAGTCCTTTGCCTCCACGTGGAACAATGACATCCACATATTCAGACATGGTAATCAGGTGGCCGACTGCGGCACGATCCGCAGTATTGATCACCTGTACCGAAGTTTCAGGTAAGCCTGAAGCTTTTAAGCCATGTTGAATGGCTTCAGCAATGGCTTTGTTGGATTGCAGTGCTTCCGAACCACCACGTAAAATAATGGCATTGCCTGATTTCAAGGCCAGTGAGGCCGCCTCCAGAGTGACGTTTGGACGTGATTCATAAATCATGCCGAGGACACCTAAAGGTACACGCATTTTTCCGAGCTGAATGCCTGAAGGGCGGTAAGCCAAGTCGGTGATTTCGCCAATCGGGTCAACCAGATTCATGACATCTTTCAAGCCATGCAGCATGCCTTTAAAGCGGCTGGGGGTAAGTTCTAAACGATCAAGTAATGCACTATCTAGATGATTGTTACGACCTTTGGTCATATCAATTTGGTTGGCAGCCAGAATTGCAGCTTCACTGTCTTGTAATGCAGTGTAAATTGCAGATAAGGCATTGTTTTTTGTTTGGGTAGAAGCGCTTGCTAACACGCGAGAAGCCTGGCGTGCCTGTTGTCCTACCGTTTGCATATATTGTTCAATCGAATCTTGCATAGCGGTTTGATCACTTAGAAATTACATCTTCGATAGTAACAGCCTGGAACCCGACAATGAAGCATCTGCTCAGAAAAAAGTCCCCGAAACTTTAAGCTGTTAATATTTTGAAATCCTTTTGCAGGTAAATTTAGATAAGTGGTCATAGAATCAGTTGCTTGAGTAAGCCTCCTCTGTATATTATGAAATGATAAGGACAGTGAAGTCTGATAATTACAGCGAAGAATGGAAGCAGCATGGCGCAGAAATTCTATATTTATTTTCTTGCAAAATAACAATAAGGCAAGAATGGAGGAAGGGATATGAATTCCATGATCCAAATGGACACGGAAGTAGAAGAATCAAACTCAAACTTTGGTTTTTTTGATTTTTACCATAGAAACAGTTTTAGAGAACCAGCCCGTACCACCTGGATTGATGGCTGGAAAATTGAATATATGGCAATTGCTCAACCTGAAACTATCCACAACACACCAGTTGTCATTGTGGGTGGGGCATTTCAAAATTTTAATTCTTATAAATATTGCGTTGAACAGCTGCTGAGTGCAGGACCGATCATTTTAATTGACTTGCCTTCCATGGGTGCCAATCAGCAAATTACAAACCGTGATACCGGAGTTTCCGCGGGAACTTTAGAATTGCCAGATTTGGCACGTATGCTCGGTGAATGGCTGGATGTAGAAAATCTTCCCAAAGTTTCGGTCATGGGGANNTGTCGTTAGGCTCAGTGGTTGCTTCAGGTTTGGCACATCAACGTCCTGAATTGATTGACCGGATGATCTTGATGGGCGTGATGCAGAAAACCCGTAAAAGCTGGCGTATGTTGCTGGAAGAATCCTTACATTTAATGAATGAACAGCGCATGGATGAGTTTGGCCAGGCAGTGATTCTGTATTTGGTCAATCACGCCAAAATCGATCAAACCCGCATGTCGCCGACAGCAAAGCGTTTATTCTTCAAACAGATGGCCGAGTTTACTGCAACCGAGCAAGACCGCTATGAAATCAACTGTAGCCGGTTATTGCGTTTAACCGATGTGCCGATTCCGCAATGTAAAGTCCTGGTGGCATGTGGGCAATACGACAGTTTTACCTTGCCACATGAAAATGCCAATTTTGCTTTGCAATGTCCAGATATGGAATTTGCCATGATTGCAAATGCCGACCATGTACCGCAATTACAGCGCCGTAAAGAAACTATGGGGCTGTTTGCAACCTTCCTGCAGGGAAAATCTATTCATGATGTAGAAGGGATTATCCCGATGACACGTGCACAGCTGCTGACTCTGGAGCGCCGCGGTGAAGAGCGTATTGAGGTACAAAAACCGATGACCGTATTAACGCATCGTCATTCAGATTTGCAGTTGTCAACCCGTATTGTGGATTTAAACTTTTTTGGCGTTTTACTTGAGTTTACTTCTGGATTGGCAGAAAAAGCTGGACAATATCCACGTGACTTGGCCCTGCATCTGGAAGATGAAGAAGGCGAATTTAAAATTGAGTGCTTAATTTTCGAAGTTCATTCAACAACCGTTCGTGCTTTATTCAAACATGGCAGTTTTGATGTGGCTGAACGTTTACTGCGTTATGTGCAACGACAAAAAGAAGTGATGACCGTTTTAGAATCATTCAGTTAATTTAAGGTTAGGCTCAAATAAAAACAGCGTTATATAACGCTGTTTTTTTTGCTTGCATGAATCATCCAGACCAGATCACCCAAATGTTCTTCACCAGAGAGGAAGGGCACAGTCGGATTTTGAAAATACTGTTGCGGTTGTACAATACTGACCTGTTCAAAACCGGCTTGCTGGAAAAAGTCCTGCGCTTGTTGAGGCTTAATGAAATGAAAACTAAATGCACTCTTGGACATCCATTTCAGTAATTTACTGCTAGCCCAAATAAAATTGGCCAATCTGTTTTTGACCGGTTCTGGATAAATATCGGTCAGGTAGTGCAGTTCCTTGAAATTTTGACCGTAACGGTAAATGGCTTGAAGCAGTTGTAATAACATGTCTTTATTAAAGTAGTTGATCAGGCCCTCACTTATCACCACCAGTGGGCGATTCGGATCGAATACGTGAAAAGCCTGTTCAAAATCAGCCGTGAATAAATCCACGGATAAAACTTCCGGACTATTGGCATCAATCTGTTTTAAAGCTTGGGTTTTGACTTTTGCCATATCGGGTAAATCAAGTTCACGATAATCAATATGGGGAAACTTGTGCCGGAAATTCCAGCCACGCGGAGAAAGCCCGCTGGCAATTTCAAGTACCTGCAAATCGGGGTGCTGTTCAATCAGTTGCGTGAGATGTTGATCAATCATGCGGTGGCGTTGTTTTAAGGTGGTACGCATACTGCCGCCAACAAATTTTTCAGCCCAGCTTTCTAAAGGATGTACCAGCTTGGCGAGCATTTTCCCTTTAGAGGTTGCAAAAACCGGATGAGAAATGCCCATGGTATACCAGATGTAACCGGTGTAATGGGCAGTAAATGAAATATGTCGATGTTCTGAAAGTTGTTGTGTCATGTCATCCTGACCTTATCTGTTTTTTTAGTTTTTAATGTATTACTGTNNGAAAAAGGAACACCTTGTCGTGTTCCTTTTGTCGTATTAATTCAATGATTTTTTAAAGTTTTCGATGGTGTCACGAACTTTTTGCCATTCTGCCCCCAAGTCCAGAGTTTGCCCAACCCTGATCTCTGGGATTTTTCCTCGCATACGCTCCAGACGTGCTTGGTCCGGTAAAGGTAAATCACGAATTCCTTCTAGTGCTGTACATGCTGCTAAGCGGTCATTACAGACCAGACCCATATCACATCCGGCTTTGAGTGCAGCCTGTATGCGGGCATCGGCACCCCCAGCAACACATGCTGCCTGCATGGTTAAATCGTCGGAGAACAGCACGCCATCAAAGTTGAGTTGCTGACGCAAAATATTTTGAATCCAGTAGGGCGAGAAACCGGCAGGATTCGGATCGATCTGGTCATAAATCACATGCGCAGGCATTAAGGCATCTAGTTGCGGCATGAGCTGGATAAAGGTTTGCATGTCCTTGTGATAGATTTCCTCATAAGAACGTGAATCTACCGGTGCGGCGATATGAGAATCGGCTTTCACTGAACCATGACCTGGAAAATGTTTACCGGTATTGGCCATGCCTGCACGTTTCATTCCCTTGATGAACGCACTGGCAAGCGGAACAATATCATCAATGTTTTTGGCAAATCCACGGTCGCCAATCACATCACTGACATCGTTCAGGTCCAGTACCGGTGCAAAACTGAAATCAATGCCAACAGCAAGCACTTCGGTGGCCATCAACCAGCCGCATTGCTCGGCTAAATCAACTGCCTTTTCAGGTTCGGTCAGATAAAGCTCACCTAAACGTCCCATGGCTGGAAGCAGGGTAAAGCCCTGTTTCAAGCGCTGAACCCGGCCACCTTCCTGATCAACGGCAATTAAAATGTCCGGTCTGATGCGACGCATATGATCGGTTAGGGCACGAACCTGCTCTGGTGATTGTATATTTCTTGAAAATAAAATCATGCCACCTACTTGCGGTGCTCGTAATAGTTCAATATCTTCTTGAGTAAGTTCTGTGCCAGCGATGTCTAGCATCAATGCGCCAATCATATCGGTGTCCGTGTTGGAATTTTATAAAGAAAAACAATACCCGAATTCTGCAATGATTTGCTACATTTTGACAGTACAGAATATGATAAAACTACACGACATACATATTAAGTTGTTTAAGATTTTGAATATACTCGATTCATGTTGAAAAATGACGTTGTAATATTGGTCAAAGACCAAGGAAGTACGAATTATTTATGAAACTTCAGACATTAGCTTGTGCAGTTGCAATTGCGACTGGAGGATTTTTCTTTTCTCATGTAATGAACGAGGCAATTGCAGCTAATAATACAGAGGCAGTTTCTCAATCGATTCAACCTACCCAAGAACAGGCGTTGGTTTCGCGCCAATTGGCGACTTTGGTTGATCGTCAGCATTATTTAAATCAGCGTCTCGATGCGGCAACCTCTAATCGTATTCTGGATTTTTATCTGGATAGCCTGGACGCAGATCATTCATTATTTTTGGCACCTGAAGTAGAACAATATAAGAAAAAGTATGGTGCAAATTTTGGGGCGGCTTTAAAAGCAGGGGATTTGTCAGGTCCGTATTTAATTCATGCGCAGTATCGTGAACGCTTAAAACAGTTTTATGAATTTATGTTGGCGGAATTGAAAAAGCCGCAAAACCTGAAACAGAAAAATGTTTATATTGAAACTGACCGGGAAAAAGCACCTTATTTTGCGACTGCTGAAGAGCAACGTAAGCATTGGCAAAAAATGCTGGTATCTCAACTGATTAACTTGACCATCAGTAAAGAAGAAGAGCTGGCGAAGCAAAAAGCCTTAAAGGCTGATCCGACACTGGCCAATGGTCAGGATCTGGCAAGCCCTGAAGATTTAACGCCGGTTCAAACCCTGACCAAGCGTTATACTCGCCAACTTGAACGCGCCAGCCGTGTAAAAAGTGATGATGTCCTGGACAAGACTTTGAATGCGATGATGCTGACTTATGATCCGCATAGTAACTATTTCCCGCCGGTTGATGCGATGGAATTGAACCGTCAGACGACCTTGCAGCTAGAAGGGATCGGTGTTTCGATTCGTCCTGAACGCGGCAATGAAGATTACACCAAGATTGAAACCATTGTTGAAGGTGGTCCGGCCAGCAAGTCAGGTCAGATCAAACCGGGAGACCGCATTATTGGCGTAGCGCAAGACGGCGATAAAATGGTCGACGTCGTCGGGTGGGCCAGTAATGAAGTGGTCGGTCTGATTCGTGGCAAGCGCGGAACCAAGGTCAGCCTGCGCTTATTGGGAGCGGGTGCATCCATGGGTCAGGCACGCACAGTCAGTCTGGTTCGTGATGTCATTCAGGAAGAAGATGCCGGTGTTCGTTCACGTACAGTGGAAATCAAACGCGATGGTAAAAATCATACCTTTGGGGTGATTGAAATTCCGTCATTTTATTTGAATTATCGTGCGCGCCGTGCCGGTACGGATTATCGTTCTGTTTCTGAAGATACCAACAATGCTTTAAAAAGCCTGGCAGCCAAGAATGTAGAAGGGATTATTATCGATTTGCGTAATAACCCCGGTGGCTCACTTGAAGAAGTTGCCCGCATGTTGGGACAGGTCATCAAGTCCGGTCCAGTGGTGCAAATTCGAGACGGTAATGGCAATGTCAGCGTATTTGAAGACGATGACGGTGGTGCACAAACTTATGCCGGTCCACTGGCGGTCATGGTTAATCTGGCTTCAGCATCGGCCAGTGAGATTTATTCTGCGGCTATTCAGGATTATGAACGCGGTATCGTAATTGGCAGTACCACCACGGGTAAAGGCACAGCCCAGGTGCAACTGGATACCTTGGCTTATGGTCAGGCTACCTTGACCCAGCGTAAGTTTTACCGGGTAACTGGGGGAAGTACCCAAAATAAAGGGGTCGTGCCTGACATCAAGCTGGTAGATATCTACAACGAAGAGTTTGGTGAACGTAAAGCCAAGAACGCCTTGAAATGGGACACTATTCCAACTGCACCATTTAAACGTGAGGGTTCGGTACAGCCTTACGTACCGACTTTGGCGCAAATGTCACAACAGCGGGTAAGCGTTGATCCACAATTTAAGTATCTGGAACAACGTAAGGCCATTGCGAAAAAAACCGATGAGCAAAAGCGGATAGTGCTGGATATTGATCAACGTAAAGCCGAGCTGAATGCACTGGAGCAGAAAACTCTAGAAGCGGAAAATCAACGTCGTAGCTTAACCGGGCAAAAGCCTTATGCCAATTGGGAAAGCTATCAGGCTTCAGTCGATGCCCTGATTGAATCTCGTGCAAAAATGAAGGCAACCCAACGAGCTGCTCTGGCTGAAGAAGAAACATTTGTTACTGAATCTGCCAATATTTTATTGGATTATGCAAAATTACAATCCTCAAAGGCGGCTAGCCAGTAGAATTTGTAATTCGGTATTTTCATTTTCAATATTCAAAAACCAGTCATTTGATTTGACTGGTTTTTTATTTATGTATGAGCGAATGGGAGGAATTGATCATGGAGCGACTTTTGAAAATATGAACGGTGTAAGGATAATGGGAAAAATGTTGAACTAGGTTTCTTTTATAAACTGAATAAATTAGAAATAAAAAAGAATAGAGTAATTATCACTTGACCAAAATAGAATAGTATTAGATTCTTGTTTTAATTGATTGTTTTTGTAACTACTCTTTAAAGATAAAAAACATTTTTGATTGTATAAAGAGTATAAATCACATGGATTAAAACAAGAAAGATAACCTATACGGAACTTAATATGGTTCATATACATTATGATTTTAGCCTGGTGATTGTTTCAATAATTATTGCTATTTTAGCCTGCTATTTTACATTTACAGTCTCACTCGAACAATTATTATTCCGTGGCTTGGGTCAGAAATATGAAAAAATGCTCCTGATTATTAGTGGCCTGATGCTCGGGGCTGCAATTTGGGGTATGCACTTTGCCGGTATGCTCGCTTGTCATTTACCGGCAGATTATTCTTTTGATTATGCGCTTACTTTCGTTTCGTATGTTATTGCAGTTATGGCATCGACCTTTACCATTTGGTTGACTACCAGAGAAACCTTACCCTTTGGCCGGCTTGTTTTAGGTGCGGTACTGATGGGGATGGGGATTGCCGGAATGCACTATACCGGCCTGATGGGACTGGTCGTAAATCAGCATCACATTTATTATGATCCACTGCTGACCATTTTTTCCGTTTTAATGGCAATAGCGGGTTCAGGTTTAACATTCTGGCTCACCTTTAAATATAAAAATGCGGTCCAGCAAAAGCTGCTGATCAAGATTTCCCTGGTATGCATGATGGCGCTGACCATAGTAGCAATGCACTATGTCGGTATGGGGGCAATTGTTTTTCATGCCATTGCTTCAGATCAAATGGTTACACATTATCAAACCAGGCAAGGATTAATTTTATTGAGTGTGATTTTAGTCACCGGTTTAATTTTTGTTGCAGCATTTTGTGTCGCTATCCTGGAACGAAAACTTGAAGTCCGGAATATACAGCTTTGTAAAGCCAATCGTGAATTGGCCAAGCAGGCCGTGCAGGACAATTTAACCAAATTACCCAACCGTTTGTTTTTGGCTGAATATTCACACTTTTTATTTACTGACCATCGTTATAGCGATGATAAAATTGCTTTTATTTATATAGATCTAGACCGGTTTAAAGCGGTGAATGATGTCTTTGGGCATCATGTAGGCGATCAATTGCTGGTGCAACTGGCCACCCGTATTCAGCATCACCTAAAGCAAAATGAAAAACTGCTCCGTATCGGGGGAGATGAGTTTTTGATGGTGCTGGAACAGACCACTATCCAACATGCGATTGCAAAAGCAGAACAGCTATTGGGGCAAATTCAGGACAGTTTCTTAATCGCAGGTAAAGAGATTAATATTTCCAGCAGTATCGGGATTGCCATGTATCCGGATCATGGCAATAATTTGCAGAATCTGCTGATTAATGCCGATGCAGCCATGCTGATGTCGAAATATCAAGGCAGAAACACATATTCCGTGTTTAGTTACAGTGTGGATCAACAAGAGACCAAAAGTCAGACCAAACTGATTAATGATCTGTATAAGGCAGTTGAGGAACAACAATTTGTTTTGTTTTATCAGCCCAAATTTACCACTAAAAATTATGCCATTTGTGGGGTAGAGGCCCTGATTCGCTGGAATCATCCAAGTTTGGGCATGTTGACTCCAAACATGTTTATTCGTGGTGCTGAAAAAACCGGCCTGATTATTCAAATGGGCTATTGGGCGCTTGAACAAGCCTGTAAACAGATTCAGATCTGGGAGCAAGATGGTTCTCATTATTTCCCTATTGCGGTGAATTTATCCGCCGTGCAATTTGAACATAAGCATTTGTTTTCAACACTGGAAAATTTATTTGATCAATATCAGATTAATCCGAATCATTTGGCCATCGAAATTACAGAATCGACAGCCATGCATCATGTTGATTCGACCATTCGAAGTTTTGAGCGACTCCGTCAGATGGGCATTAGACTGGCCATTGATGACTTTGGAACCGGACATTCCAGTTTTTTATATTTGAAGAATTTGCCCGTAGATGAATTGAAAATAGATCGCGAATTCATACGCGACCTGGCTGTCGGTTCAAAAGATGAAATGATTTTAGAAAGCATCATTCAACTGGCTATAAAACTGGGTCTGGTAGTCACTGCAGAAGGGGTCGAAACGCCTATGCAGGCAGACATCCTGACTCGTTTGGGGTGTCAGCAGTTGCAGGGCTTTCTGCTGGGAATGCCGATGGATGTGAAACGTCTGGAAAAAATGGACAAGGCATTATTTACTTAAGATTGATGCGGGCTGAACAAGTTTAGTTCATTTCAAAAGTTTTATGATCTGCTACAATATGGCCAATTTTTTATATTGATCAGTTCTGATCTTTTTGCACTGCCATTCTGCAGTAGGTATCTTTCATGAGTTTTAAAGACGAATTAGCGGCGCAGGTCGCACAGCGACGGACGTTTGCGATTATTTCCCACCCAAATATTTGATACCATTTTAAGCCCATTCAACCTATTTCAAATATAATAATAAAATCATTGTAAATACTGTAAAAATATAAAAATATAAAAATATTGTTATTCTTTATCTGACATGTCTTTCAACCCCGTTCAATAGATTTCAAGTCTAGTCAGTATATTTGTGTACATATGTGTGTACATATTTTCTAGAATTTTCTATTTGAAAAAAATATGTACACAGGTGGAGTAAAATGCCTTTAACAGATACGTGGCTTAAGAAGAATCTAGATCGTGAACGTTCAGCAATACATACGGAGCCTGATCAAGATGGATTGAGCGTTCGTGTTTCTCAAAAAGGAAAGCTCACTTTCCAGATGCGTTTTCGATATAACGATAAGCAAGCTCGTTTAGACTTGGGAACCTATCCAAATATGAGTCTTAAAGAAGCTCGTATTGAATTGCAGAAAATGAAAGCAATTTTAGAAAAGGGACATGACCCACGTATTCATAAAAAAGTAGAGCTTCACAAGATCACAGAGGCTATAACTTTTGAAGCGTTATTTCGTGAGTGGCATGCGAAATATAGTATTCCAAACAAAAAAAATGCAGATCGATATTTAGGGCGTGTCATCAATTAA
>DKLL01000231.1 GCA_002455755.1 Acinetobacter sp. UBA6641 | reverse complement strand
ACAACGAGACTCCGTGCAGCCTTATCAATTCTGTTTGTAAACGTCGAGCACCAAGATTTCTAGGTGAGCGCATTTCTAATATTAAGGCTTCTGGCTCAGCATTGGTTTTAGTATTTGGCGATTTTAAGGGATGTCTATTCTGGTTACTTAATCCATTAATACCTTGCTCAGAATATCGTTTCCACCACTTGCGTAACGTTGGTCTAGAAATGCTGCCTCTCCGACAAATTAGGCCAGCATCATTAGTCCCTTCAAATAATTTAACCCATACGAGTCTTTGTTAAATTTCTCTGTTCATAGACACTCATTATATTGAAATGATGTCTATGAATCACACATTTTAATTATGTTTAGTATCTTCAACTAGCTGTCTTTGATGTGGTTCTACAATAGCTTCCCATTCATCATAAGACAAAATAGGTAGAAAAGTTGCTACTAACTGAATAGTAGTCACTTTTAACCCATCAATTCCACTTTCACCAAAACCAAGGCAATCCTTTCAATCTGCCGATAAGCCGGTTGCTCCAACTCTTCACCAAAAACATCGGGATCAATTTCCTCATAACACCAATGCATATTCGGTTGAGACCCTATCAATTTTTCAAGCTGTTCTAAAAAAGGATTGCCATCTGCCCGTATGGCAACTCCTGTATATAAAAATAAGCATCCTTGCGGATTTAGTCGCTGAATGCCTTCTTTTACAATATTGAAGGCGAGTTCATTACCATCCAGTTGATTTCCACCATGCCGATATTGTCGCTGATCTGCATCCATTAAATAAGGCGGATTGGCAAAAATAAGGTCAAACTGCCCTTCAATATGGGCAAATAAATTACTGGAAACCGGAGTGATATTATTTTGCCCTGCAAAGCCGGCATTGATTTGACTATACAACAACGCTTTAGGATTAAGATCCGAGACGATTATTTCACTAAGGTCTGGATAATGTTTGGCCATGCTGATGGCAGCGGCCGAGGTACCACAGCACAATTCCACAGCCCGTTTAAATGAATGCGGTCGAGCTGCTAGATATTGTTTCAGGTAATACTTAAAGCGGTAGGTATCTGGACCAAAAAATACCGAATCCTGTTGTACGGTCGGGAAACTGGAATGAATAAATAATTCCCCATCGAGCGAAGCGACACGTACATCACTTAGCCATTGATGATCCTGAAAATGGATAAGCTGATTGTCTTTCAGAATTTCGAAAAGCGCCGGCTCGAGATCAGTTTCGACAAATGCTAAATTCCAGCCGAATATGTCCCGAAGCGTAATTGCAGTATTTTTTTCTTGGCTTTTCCGGCTCAGAATACGTTGATGGGAAAGTGGGGTAATGGCCGTAAACTGATAGTCGCGTTGTTTTAAAAAATCTAATAAAAAAAGCAAAGCCTGCTGTTGGGCTGTATCGACATTACAAATCTGATTCATATGGATTTTCTCTTCTGATTATTAAAAACCAATTTCAGGGTCTTTGGAGCTTATTGAAGTTTTTGAAATGAGATGGCCAGACTAACCTTTACTGATTAAAATGACTTTTTATCGGGTAATGGCATAAAAAGATAAGCTTGATATTCGCCCGAAAAGCAGTTGATTTGGGTAAAAAAGTGATGCTGATTGGTTGGATTTATATTTTTTGTATCAATTGGTGCGACAAGTTATAAACAGTAATAACATTTGAATAAATCATTCATTTTATTATTTTATTTAAATATATCGAGATGACTATTGGGCAATAATCATCTCGGATCGGGATGAGTAAAAATAGCTTTAACCTTGCAGTTCAGGCAAATCAAACCAGATGACTTGTGCATCTTGCAAAGCTTCAATCCGACTGGCTTCCAGGAAGGCAATTGCACCACCGGCTTCAATTTTATGCTCGGAAATTTGTACTGCACCTGAAATCACATGCACATAATTGATATGTTGAGTCGCTTCCACAGGCAAACTTTGCCCTTGTTGAATCAGCGCAGTTTTTACTTCGGCTTGCTGGCGAATATGCATTAATGCATCTTCATTTGGTCCAACAATCAAATGCCATTGGTTTGGCTGTTCACGTGGGTCGCATTTAACCTGTTGATAGCTTGGTTCTGCATTGCGTTCATTTGGAATAATCCAGATCTGTAATAAATGAACCGGTTCATCACCCTGGTTCATTTCACTGTGCTGAACACCTGTTCCGGCACTCATCAGCTGCCATTCACCGGCAGAAATTCCACCTGCATTGCCCATGCTGTCTTTATGAGAAATCGTTCCCTTAAGCACACAGGTCAAAATTTCCATGTTGTCATGTGGATGGGTGCCAAAACCGTTATGCGCTGCAATCAGGTCATCATTAATCACTCGCAGGGCACTCACACCTATGAGTTTTGGGTTATACCAGCTGCCAAAGGAGAAGCTGTGTTTAGATTCAAGCCAGCCCATTTTGACATGACCACGGTTATCACTTGGATGTAAAAAAGCATTCATATTGATGCTCCTATCATTATTTTTGAACATGGGCTTATTTTAATGGTTTAAAAATGACATGGAAATCATAAAACGGCAACAAATCATCCTATTTTTGAAACGGTATTTTTTAAAGATCTCTTTATTATTTGCTGACGTTAATATTGTTAGGACAGCAGTTTATAAAAAAGCCTGCAATTAATGCAGGCTTCTCTTGATACAGTGTACTGGGATCATTCCAGGAACTTAACAGTGACACCTGATTTCACTTTTTTGCCAAGATCGTTNNGGGTTTGGCGTACCGTGAATACCAAAGGATTTTTTGCTTAAACCAATCCAGATATTACCTACAGGACCGTTAGGACCTGGTGGTAAAGATAATGGTTTCTTGTTATTGCCTTGCACAAAGTTGCTTGGTGAATAGCTGTACCATGGGTTTTGAGCTACCCCAGTTACTTTATAGGTACCGGTAGGTGAAGGCGTATCCGAGCTACCAATTGTGGCAGGGAATGATCCAATCATCTGGTTACGGTTGTTGAAGAGATATAACTGTTTCGCACCTTTATGCGCCACAATTAAATGAATGTCTTCAGGCACTTCGTTGCGGATATTGGCAACAATAATTTTCTCACCGGCCTTTTTGAAAGTTGCCTTAGGATTTAACTTTTTCAGAAAGTCTTCATCCATATGGAATTTTTCACCCAGCATTTCTGTGACACGCGTGTAATACAGGCCTTTCATTTTGGCTTGCAGGGCATAATCGTGCGGGATGGTTTCTGCATAAGGCCCTTTCAGGTCTGCATCTGTAATAGTGTATTCAACAAATGCAGGTTTAGCACCCTGACGCGCAACCAAAGCATCCCAAGTTTCCTGGGTTAAAATACCTGTAGGTTTAAGACCACTGATTTGCTGGAACGAGGCAATCGCTTTCAGGGTGTTTTTACCGCTTGCACCATCAATCGCCCCTGGTGATGCATGAGCATTATTTAACATCACATGAGCACGTGCATAAACCGGGAATTGGCCTTTACCAATATTGTCATACCATGCCGCATTATTTAGACCATCCAGGGTCCAAGATGCTTTCACTGCGGCCGGATTGGAACTTGTTGATGGGCTAAGCGTCTTTGTCGTTGGAGCAGCACCAATCGCAGCGCTATCATCTTCAATATTTTGGAGATTCTGCAGGGTTTCTGAAGCCTTGTTCAGGTCACGTTGTTCTTGTGGTGTAATCTGAGTATTCGCAGTGCTTGCAGCACCAGATGCGGCATCGGTTGCCAATGGATCAATCGGATCTTGAACGGCAACATTGGCAATCTTTTTAGGATTTAATGGTTGTTCAGCAGTAGATGCGGCAAATGCTGTACCTGCAAAAATGCAACTTAAACTCATGGCGAGTAATGTGCGAACGTACATGTAATTCAACCTTAAGAATTATTCATTAACTATGTGATAAAACTACACAAGTATTGCAGAAAAAATGAGGAGATGCAGTATTTGTTTTGTGTAAAAATTATTTTACATTTAACGTGATCGATTTTTAGCTGCAAGAGAAGTTACTAAATTTTCGACCTTTTTGTTATGATGGTTCGAAGATTAAAAATGAGATGGGAAAGTAAATGACGCTGCTAAAAAACGATCGTTTTCTGCGGGCCTTATTGCGTGAGCCGGTAGATACCACACCAGTTTGGATGATGCGTCAAGCAGGACGTTATTTGCCTGAATATCGTGAAACACGTGCCAAAGCTGGCGATTTCCTTTCCCTGTGCAAAAATAATGATTTTGCCTGCGAAGTGACCTTACAACCTTTGCGTCGTTATGACTTGGACGCTGCCATTCTATTTTCAGATATTTTAACCGTGCCCGATGCTTTGGGGCTAGGTTTATATTTTGAAGCCGGGGAAGGTCCAAAATTCCATAAAACTATCCGCACTGAACAAGATGTAGCGAACTTGCCTAATTTTAGTGCCAAATCTGATCTTGATTATGTGATGAATGCGGTAAGCACCATTCGTTCGGCTTTGGGTGGACAAGTACCGTTGATTGGTTTTTCAGGAAGTCCATGGACACTGGCCACGTATATGGTGGAAGGCGGTTCCAGCAAGGATTTCCGTTATACCAAACAAATGATGTATGCACAGCCTGAAGTGTTACATGCTTTGCTGGATCGGCTGGCGATTGCGGTAATTGATTATCTGAATGCGCAAATTGATGCCGGTGCACAAGCGGTACAGATTTTTGACAGCTGGGGCGGTGCCTTAGCACATCGTGAATATATCGAATTTTCATTGAACTACATGCAAAAAATTGTTGCAGGTTTAAAACGTGAAAATGAAGGTCGTAAAGTTCCGGTGATTTTATTTACCAAAGGCGGCGG
>DKLL01000151.1:2073-4069 GCA_002455755.1 Acinetobacter sp. UBA6641 | reverse complement strand
CGGTTTAGGCTTACTGCTCGGTCTGCTGAATGGTTCTTCTAAAACCGCATCGACCCTGCTGGATACCACGTTACAGATGATCCGTAATATTCCGGTTTTGGCCTTAATTCCTCTGGTGATTTTATGGTTCGGGATTGATGAATCTGCCAAGCTGTTTTTGGTCGCAGTCGGTGTGTTCTTCCCGCTGTATATCAATACCTATCACGGTATCCGTTCAGTGGATCCGCAATTGATCGAGATGGGCAAAAGTTACGGTTTAACCCGTTGGCAGTTGTACAAAGAAATTATTTTACCGGGTGCAATGCCGTCTATTCTTGTCGGTTTACGCTTTGCACTGGGTCTGGTATGGGTGCTGCTGATTGTGGCCGAAACCATTTCCGCACAATCCGGGATTGGCTATATGACCATGAATGCGCGTGAATTTTTACAGACCGACGTGGTCTTGGTAGGAATTTTACTGTATGCCCTGCTGGGCAAACTGGCTGATGTCTTGGCCGTCGCTTTAGAAAAATACCTGCTGCGTTGGCATGCTGGCTATCAACCATAAGGAATAAGACATGACTGATTTAAGCATCGGGCGTCATGCTTCTGAAGAACGCTCAATACCGCAACAAGCTGACCATACAGATATCAACCCTAACGCTGTCGTGGGTGCAGAAATTCTGATTGAACAGCTGCACAAATTCTATGGTGCAGTGAAAGTTTTGGAAGATCTGGACCTGCACATTCAACCGGGCGAATTCCTGGCGATTGTCGGACGCAGTGGCTGTGGCAAAAGCACCCTGCTGCGTCTGATTGCCGATCTGGAACAACCGAGCTATGGCGAAATCAGGTTTAAATCAGCACGTCATATTCGCGAAGGCATTAGCAGCGATGACATTCGGGTCATGTTCCAGGATCCGAGACTTTTGCCGTGGCGCAGCATTGAGCAAAATGTACAGCTCGGTTTAGCCAAGGAACATCAAGGCAATGCCTCTGCACTGCTAGAAAAAGTCGGCTTGAAAGACAAAGCCGGCTTGTGGCCATCACAACTTTCAGGCGGTCAGCGTCAGCGCACTGCGCTTGCCCGTGCCTTATCACATAAGCCGCGTATCTTGCTGCTGGATGAACCTTTGGGTGCGCTAGATGCCTTAACCCGTCTGGACATGCAGAATCTGATTGAAAAACTCTGGACCGAACAGGGTTTTACCGCAATTCTGGTGACCCATGATGTTAGCGAAGCGGTTCAGCTGGCTGACCGAATTATCCTGTTAGATAAGGGACATATTGCCCAGCAGTTTAAAGTCGATTTGGTCCGGCCACGTAAAAAGGATTACGCCTTTACTGAACTCGAGCAACAGGTTCTGAATGCGGTCTTGGCCACCTGATTTTTATTTTTGAATCAGGATTTAAAGTAAGCGCTTATCAATCCGAAGTTGATTGGCGCTTGTCCCAATACTCTGTACAGTAAAGTTAAATCGATTCTTTAATTTTATTTAATGATGGATTTCGTTGCCATATTAGCCCTGTTGACTGGCATAAATATTTTCATTTTTAATCTTGTTGAAACACTTGAGAATATATAGGACCTAGGAAACAGTCATCTTTTTGCTTCAACTTTTTACTTTTATTGAATTTATCGCAATTTCATAGCTCATCTACAAAATAAATCGTCATTATTCATAAAATTAAAACTTTTGCTTATGCACAAATCTGACGATTTGCCGTACAATTTATGTTTCCACTTTAATTTTTTAAATTTGCCAATGGAACAAAAAAAGAGTACCCAAAAAAGACATCAATTGCTGAGTGCAGCGCTCGATGTGTTTTCCCTTTACGGTTTTAATGGGGCCAGCTTAGACGAGATTGCTCAAATTGCCGAAATGCATAAATCGAATATTTTCTATTATTATGAAAATAAAGAAGCACTCTATGTAGAAGTGCTGACCACTGTTTTACAAAAATGGCTTGCACCACTGCAAATGCTGGAAACAGAGCTAGAGCCTGAAGAAGCCAT
>DKLL01000151.1:0-2068 GCA_002455755.1 Acinetobacter sp. UBA6641 | reverse complement strand
GGTAAAACCTTACGTAACCGCAGCATGCAACAACGTTGTATTCAACATACAGTACACATGATGCTCTATGGTGTGATTCCCCGTCCATAACACATGAATTGTCGTGCACGACAATTTTGGCCTACGACCATAGCTTTCTATGGTCGCCGAATTGCGATCCCCAATCGCTTTATTTTATCGTTTGATATAATTCTGATAATTTCCGGGCCCCTAACAATAAATTTTCTTCCCAGTCCAAATGTGCGCTGTCATTGGCGCCATCGGTAATATATTTCACTGAAACAAATCTCACACCCAGTTTTTTACAGACCTTGGCCATGGCATAGCCTTCCATATCGACCAGATTACACGGTACTTTCGGTAAGCCTGTTTCAAAGCTATCCCCTGTTCCACAGATCCCTTGGGGTAGATCATCAAAGAAGCGCTCCAAATGAATTTCTGCGGGATGATCATCATCCATAGGAGTCACCCCGACGGCAAAACCCAGTGCAGATACATCCATATCACGTTGCACAAAAGTCGTCACTTCCACCAGTGCATGGGCATCAAAATGCGAACTGCCCGCAGTTCCCAGGTTCAATAAGGTTTTGCAGCCCGTTTTTTGAATCACTTCAAAGGTTTTAAAGGCTGCATTGACTTTACCAATGCCACTGTAATGTACTTCGATGCCTGCCTGTTCAAACAGACCTTTAGATTCACTGGGCAATGCCATAATTAAAGCCAACTCAGACATAATGCCACCTTATTTAGGTAAAAATTTTAAATTGTGCACATTAGAAAAGAATTAGTAAGGGAGTGCAAATTTAAACATCGTTATTACCATCCTGATTCGGCATGTGATCCCTTCCGATTCACATGAATACTTGAACGATCTGATATTGATTTAAAGATACTTAGAACTGTCTCAAATCCATTCATCCCGTGCATTGACATATGTCTGCCTCGTTATTTTTTAGTAGCGATGGGATAATTTTTTTGTATGAAAACACAACAACAAGACGAAAGCGTAAGATTATGGCAATATATAGCCCTGATAACTTTTCATTTATTGATTCGCCCATGAAGCTGCTCCGCCTGAATGCTTTAGCGCCAGATTTTCAGTTGCCAAAAACGGCCGTAACCATTGGTAATTTTGACGGTGTACATTTGGGCCATCAGGCGATGATTAGCCAGTTAAAACAGCTGGCAGCCGCAGAAAATTTAAAAACGCTGGTGATGATTTTTGAGCCACAGCCTTTGGAATTCTTTAAAGGTTATGAGGCTCCTCCACGCATCACCTCACTGCGTGAAAAAGTGGAATATCTGACCGAACTGGGCGTGGACTATATTGCCGTTGCAAAATTTGATAACCATTTCCGCAGTCTCAATGCTGAAAGCTTTGCTGAACTGTTAAAACTCAAACTGAATGCTCACAGCCTGGTATTGGGCGACGACTTCCACTTTGGCAAAAACCGTCAGGGCAATAGTGAATTTTTAACAGCCTATGGTTTTCAGGTGACCAACTTAACCACGGTTGCACTGGACGGGGAACGCGTCAGTTCGACCCGGATCCGCCAGACCTTGCAAGCGGGCGATTTAACCCTTGCTGCCAAATTGCTGGGACGTCCCTACAGTATTACCGGTCGGGTACAATATGGCGATCAAATTGGTCGTACCATTGATTTTCCTACTATTAACGTCGCCTTAAACCGTCATAAACCGTGTTTAAACGGAATTTACGGCGTAGAAGTGGTCTGTGAAACCGAATCGTTAAAAGATAAAGTAAAAGCTGAAAATCCTGAAAAATCAGGCATTGCAGGCTATGAACCCACTGCCCTGTTTGGTGCAGGACACGTAGGAACACGACCGGCCATCAAACAAGTCCATCCGGAATGGCGATTAGAAGTACATTTTCCTGATGTTTCTGCTAATCTGTATGGCCTGTTAATGCGGGTGACATTCTTGAACTATTTACATGGTGAAAAGGACTACCCTTCGCTTGAAGCATTGAAGGCGGGAATTGATGATGATGTTGAGAAGCTACTTGCGTTTCGACAAAACACCCCTCATTTTCCCTTTTAAATCCCAG
>DKLL01000266.1:10048-11394 GCA_002455755.1 Acinetobacter sp. UBA6641 | reverse complement strand
GTTTTACCGACACCGGTCGGGCCGAGCATCAAGGTTACGGACAATGGTCGCTCGGGACTGGAAAAATCGGCTTTGACCACATGCAGCATCTTTTCGATTTCATTCAGTGCAGCATCCTGTCCAATAATACGGGCGTGCAGCAACTGCATCACCTGTTTGGGTTCAAAATGAAAACGCGGCTTGCCAATCAGTTTATCTTTTTCAGATGTGCTATGCGTTGTAGTCGTTGGCTTGACGATAGGCATGGCGTGATTGGTGGTCGTCATTCAGTTTGATCCCAATTGGTCAGATGGATTGAGCATAGCAAAATAAGCGCAATTGACTTATAGCTTTTAGCAATCACGTGATTGTTGGAACTTTGTATGATTGCGATAAAAACGGGAGATTGGCTTGAAAATGGCGTGAAAACCATCACATCATGTGACAAAGCTTATCCAATTTAAATCAGGCTGAATGTGAACGAAAACGCACGTGACAATATTGAAAAAATTCTAGCTCATATGACGACTCTACCGGGTGTGTACCGCATGCTGGGGAAAGACGACGAACTGCTGTATGTCGGAAAAGCCAAGAATTTAAAAAACCGTGTGTCCAGCTACTTTGTCAAAACCATCGAGCATCCGAAAACACAGGCGCTGGTGGCCCGTATTTATGATATTGAAACGCTGGTGGTACGCTCGGAAACCGAAGCCTTATTGCTGGAACAGAACCTGATCAAGCTGCATCGTCCGCCATATAACATCATGCTGCGCGACGACAAATCTTACGTCTATATTTTTGTTTCCAGCGACAAGCCTTATCCGCGTATTGCCGCCGGTCGTGGCAAAGGCAAACATCAGGTAGGCAGGTTCTTTGGGCCTTATCCGAGTGCTTATAACGCGCGTGATACTTTGGTGGTGCTGCAAAAACTGTTTAACGTGCGGCAGTGCGAAAACAGCTATTTTGCCCAGCGTAAACGTCCGTGTTTGCAGTATCAGATCAAGCGTTGTACCGCGCCCTGTGTTGGTCTCATCTCGCCTGAGGATTATCAGGAAGACGTTAAAAGTTCGATTCGCTTTTTACAGGGCGATACCAAAGAGCTGAATCAGGAACTGATTGCCAAAATGGAAGCCGCGGCGGAAGCTTTGGAATTTGAAAAAGCGGTATTTTATCGTGATCGCATGGGGTTATTGCGTGATGTGCAAGCCAATCAGGCGATTTACAAACTCAAAGGTGAAGCCGATATATTGGCCATTGCCTATCATGCCGGGGTGACCTGCGTGCAGATCATGCATGTGCGTAATGGCAAAATGCTCGGCGGTAAAAGCTATTTCCCCGATATGCTGGGCGATGATCTGGGACAGATG
>DKLL01000266.1:0-10036 GCA_002455755.1 Acinetobacter sp. UBA6641 | reverse complement strand
CATTTTGAACTGAATGAACGCTTTCATCAGCTGGAACAGGTGGTCGGACGTCCGATTGACCGGATTGAATGCTTTGATATCTCGCATACCATGGGCGAAGCCACCATTGCTTCCTGTGTGGTGTTTGATTCGGGTGGTGCGCGCAAACGTGATTACCGTCAGTTCGCTATTGACGATATTACCGGCGGTGATGATTATGCAGCCATGCGTCAGGCACTGACTCGCCGTTATAAAAAAGCCATGCTGCCAGATTTACTGCTGATTGATGGCGGTAAAGGTCAATTGCACATGGCGATGGAAGTGATGCAGGAGCTGGGACTGGATGCCTTTATGGTTGGGGTCTCCAAAGGCGAGGGGCGTAAACCTGGTCTGGAAACCTTGCATTTTACTGATGGTACAAAAATTCAGTTGCCTGAAGACCATAAAGCGCTGCATCTGATTCAGCAGGTGCGTGATGAAGCGCACCGTTTTGCCATTACCAAACACCGGGCCAAACGCGACAAGAAACGTGGCTCATCAGTACTGGAAGTGATTCCCGGACTGGGTCCGAAACGCCGCCGTGATTTACTGACCCATTTTGGCGGCATACAAGGTGTGCTGAAAGCTTCAGAAAATGACTTGAAACTGGTTCCCGGCCTAGGTGATGTCATGGCTCGTACCATTTACAAGGTATTGCACGAATAAATTCGGGCAGATTGGCTAAAGTGCTCACTGACGCAGCAGTCATTGATCATTCACAACAGTTCAAAATAAGTGAAAGATAGAGCCAATCAAAAAATCCAAAGGACGAAGGATGTCACTGCGCCAATTATTTACCGCAATTGAACAGGATGAATGGATCGATATTCCAGAAGGCTGGTTACAGGGCCGTACCATTTATGGCGGACTGGTGGCCGGGATGATGATGCAAAAAGCCGTGATTGCTGTTGCAGATGCAGAAAAACAGTTGTTAAGTGCCAGCGTGACCTTTGTCGGCCCGGTGCAAATGGCACCGGTTCGATTAAGCGCTGAAATCTTGCGTCAAGGCAAGTCCGTGACCACCGTCGAAGTGCGACTCTGGCAGGATGATGTGGTGCAAAGTATTTTGATTGCCAGTTTCGGTACGCAGCGCCAGTCGGCGATTTCAGTGCAGCAGGAACGACTTGCACCTGAGTTTCCAATGCCTGAACAATTAACCATTGCACAGCATCATCCTTTAGCACCGGAATGTTTTGGACAGATGGACCTGGTCTGGGTGGATGGGCAGTATCCATGCAGTGCAAGTCAGAAACCTGATTTTAGTGGCTGGATGCGCTTTAATCCGGACCGGCATGACAATCGGGACATGAGCATTGCCGACTTGATGGTGGCTTTTGACATGTGGCCGCCTGGTGTCCTGCCTATGTTCGAGCGCATGGCGCCAGCCAGTTCGCTGACCTGGCATGTGACCTATGTGCATCCTTTAAACAGTCAGCTGCAAGATTGGTTTAAATATAAAGTATTTACCGATTATGCCGCAGATGGTTATTCCACTGAATATGCCCATCTCTGGGATGCAGAAAATAGGCTGATTGCGATTTCCAGACAGATAGTTACCGTGTTTGCCTAGTGACACTTTAGGGCAATTCGTATAAAGTGACTCTAATTAACGATGAATCAATCCTCAAAATATGTGTGGTTTTTCATTGTACATAGAGGGAAAAAATTGGCGGTGTCTATGACTACAGGTCGCATCCTGAATATTCCGAATATCTTGACTTTGGCGCGTATCGCTTTAATTCCTGTTTTCTTGCTGGTGGCTTACTGGCCACCTGCAGTTGGTGTTGCCAGTCATGATACAAATATGACTCGTCACATTATTTTAACGGCCATTTTTGTCATTGCTGCGGTAACCGACTGGTTTGATGGCTATTTGGCTCGCTCACTCAACCAAACCTCCGCGTTTGGCCGTTTTTTGGATCCTGTCGCAGATAAGCTCATGGTTGCGGCTGCATTAATTGTTCTGGTGCAATGGCAACCCAGCATTTCTATGGCCTTTGCAGCAATTGTGATTATTTCACGTGAAATTACGGTATCTGCCTTACGTGAGTGGATGGCAGAGTTGGGGGCGCGTACCAGTGTTGCGGTATCGACTGTGGGGAAATATAAAACTGCTTTCCAGATGATTGCGATTTCAGTATTTTTACTGAATTGGCAGCCGTTTGAAATGTTGGCTTATGCCTTGCTTTACACGGCGGTCATTCTGACTTTATGGTCAATGTTTATTTATTTAAAAGCCGCATGGCCTTATTTAAAACAGCCATAAATTCAGCTTTCAAAAATTTCAAAACGTCCTCAAGGGGCGTTTTTTTATATCTATCCTACTTTTTTAAAAAATGATTCGCCAACATCGCAGACAAAAAAAATCCTAGATTTTGGGGGAAACCTAGGATTGAAATCGGGGGTATTTATAGTTCTTATAATAAGATGTTTAAGCATCTTGTTGAAATTGATTATAGGTGGATGAGTCTGATTAATCATGTAGGTTATTGTATTCTAATGTATAGTTTTATTGAATAATGTATTTTTGGTTTACAGTTATTTCGAAATGTTAAAAACCGAATCCGTTTCTAAAAATAGCAAAATATAGAGCATAGAAAAGCTTGGGCATGGCTTTGCGCTAAACACAAGCAGAAAGAAGTCTTTTAAAGATTGCTTTATAACATGAGCAACTACGCGCTGCACTTGTCTTGCGTAATTTTAGAGCAGCTGAAAAAGAAATCCCCAATGATGGGGATTCTTTTAGATTAAAGCCTACGCGCAGCATAGCTGCTTGTTTTGCTCAGCTAAAACATAGTTTTAACCCTTGCGGCGTGGCGGAGCAGTGCTCTTCTCAAAAGAAAAGCTCCCATTTAAGGAGCTTTTCTAATGTGTGCCTACGCGGACTTCGTCCTTGTCTTGCGTAAAAAGAAAGCAGTGCTTTATTTTTTACTCAGGCTTCAGCCCTTCGGCTTTTTCCAGTGACTCATCATTATTGAAGAATTTTTCGCGTTGTTCTTCAAGAAACTTTTTCGCATCCGGTTCGAACACGTTCAAACGTTTTTCATTGATCAAGGTGGTCTGGTGTTTAAGCCATTCCTGCCAGGCCTGTTTAGATACGGTATCAAACAATTCCTGACCCTTTGCACCCGGAAACGGTGCAAAGTCTAAACCTTCCATTTCTGTTTGATACTTACGGCAAAAAACTTGTCGAGACATATCAGCTTTCCTTAAACGTAGAGTTTTTCTAAACGAGTATAAGCACGTGCAATTGCAGCTTCCACCTGTGCAGGTGCAGTACCACCGATGTGGTTACGTGCATTCACGGAGGCTTCAAGCGTCAAGGCTTTTTCAAATACATCGGCTTGAATCAGGTCAGAGAACTGTTGCAGTTGTTCAAGGGTCAATTCAGACAGATCCTTGCCTTCCTGGACCCCAAGCGCTACGGCTTTACCCACAATTTCATGCGCATCACGGAACGCCACGCCGTTTTTCACCAGATAATCCGCAAGGTCAGTTGCAGTCGAAAAACCACGTAATGCGGCTTCACGCATGATTTCAACATTTGGAACCAATGCAGGAATCATGTCGGCAAAGGCCATCAATGAACCACGAACGGTATCGATGGCGTCAAATAATGGTTCTTTGTCTTCTTGATTGTCTTTGTTATACGCCAATGGTTGACCTTTCATCAGGGTTAACAGGCTGATCAAGTCCCCATAGACACGGCCAGTTTTACCACGAATCAGTTCAGGCACATCCGGATTTTTCTTTTGCGGCATGATTGAAGAACCGGTACAGAAGCGGTCTGGAATGTTGACAAATCTGAACTGCGCCGATGTCCACAGAATCATTTCTTCAGACATACGCGACAGGTGCATCATAATTAAAGATGCAGCAGCATTGAATTCAATACCGAAGTCACGGTCAGACACAGCATCCAGCGAGTTTTCACACACGGCTTCAAAACCTAAAAGCTGTGCGGTGTATTCACGCTCGATTGGATAAGTTGTACCTGCGAGTGCAGCAGAACCTAGCGGCAGGCGGTTCACACGTTTACGGCAATCGATTAAACGTTCTGAGTCACGTACCAGCATTTCAAACCAGGCCATCAAGTGGTGTCCAAAAGTCACCGGTTGAGCAGTTTGAAGATGAGTAAAACCAGGCATAACCGTGTTGGTGTTTTTAGCCGCCAAGCCCAAAATACCTTTTTGTAATTTTTGTAATAATTCTAAAATGGCATCAATTTCATCACGTACATATAAGCGGATATCTGTCGCCACCTGGTCATTACGGCTACGGCCGGTATGTAGTTTTTTACCAGTGATGCCAATACGCTGAGTCAAACGCGACTCAATGTTCATGTGCACATCTTCTAAATCAATGCGCCATTCGAAATCACCTGCTTCAATTTCAGCTTTAATGGTGTTTAAGCCGTTAATGATGTCATCACGTTCCTGTTCGGTTAAAACGCCTACTTTGGCAAGCATGGTTGCATGTGCAATAGAACCTGCAATATCTTGTTTATAAAAGCGTTGGTCAAATTGAACAGATGCTGTAAATTCAGCAACAAATGCGTCAGTAGCTTCAGAGAAACGACCGCCCCACATACCCGAAGTTTGGGTTTGTGACGGATTTGAGGAATTAGAAGATGTGGTCATATCGGCTCAATAAAATAAAAAGCGGTAATTTGAACAAGAGTATAGCAAATTCAGAATCACTTGCCGAAAAACAAGTCGATCCAGCTTCGACGTATACCCATGATGGGAAAAATAATTCCGCCTATTTTTTTACGAAAATAGGTCATTGGCAACATCTAATTGAATTATTTATTGCCAGTAATATTTTGGCGGTCATCCTCGCGCTGGCAGAAGCACAATCGTGGTCGGCCTTGGATGTCAATCGTCTGCTGCAATATATGTTGTTCATTGATTGGGTTTTACTGGCTTTTGTTGCCTTGTTCGAGCGCCTGCATAAAAAAATTCAGCACTTCAGTTTTGGACAAAGCTTGATTGTGGGTTTCGTATTGCTACAGATTATCGTGTTATTGACCACGCTGGTGCTGAATGCTTTTATTTTCTTTGGGCAAAACTTTCACTTCAAGTATTTGACGCTACAGGTTCTATTCGATGGGGTGGGATTGCATCTCAGTTATGGCATACTGATTGGAAGCTTTTGTTTCCGTTATTTGTATATGCGGGAACAATGGGCACGGCAGCAGAATAGTGAATTGAATGCACGGATTCAGGCCATGCAAGCGCGGATTCATCCGCATTTTTTATTTAATAGCCTCAATACTGTAATTAGCTTAATTACCATTGATCCAGATAAAGCAGAACAAATGTTACTGAATTTATCTCAATTATTTCGTGCGAGTTTTAAAGAACTTAAACTGGTCCGATTAAAAGATGAAATTGAATTATGCCAGCGTTATCTGGCGATTGAACAGATTCGTTTAGGTGATCGCTTACACGTAGAATGGAAATATGACGATGAAGTTCTCTTTTCTCAGATACAAATTCCTTTATTAACTTTACAACCTTTAGTGGAAAATAGTATTTTTCATGGAGTTGAAAAATTTTTAACAAAGAGTACGATAAGCGTATTGATTGAAATATTGCAAAATCAAGTCAATATAGTCATTACTAACCCTTATACACAGGATAAAATAAATTTACGACAGGGACATGGTATTGCAGTCGAAAATGTGAAGCAGCGGCTTGAGGCTTATTATGGTCGCTCTGCAACTTTTCAAACATACGCGGGGAAGGGAATATTTACCACAGCTGTGCAATATCGATATAAATAAAAGATCATAGTTAACCTATAAAAAAAATGATGTTGACTGTGAAGGAGGAGAAATGGACATCCTGATTTGCGATGATGAACCTCTCGCTGTAGAGCGTTTGTCACGTTTAGTTACGCAACTGGGACATCAGGTGGTTGCTACTGCAACATATGCTCAGCAAGCAATTGAAATGACTCAATTCTACGAGCCAGATGTGGTGCTTTTAGATATTCAGATGCCGGAAATGGATGGTTTAAGCTGCGCCGAAAAGCTACGCCAGTTTGATCCTATGCCTGCTATCGTTTTCTGTACTGCTTATGATGAACATGCTTTGGAGGCATTTAAGTCGCATGCGGAAGGTTATTTGCTTAAGCCGGTAATGCAGCAGGAATTGCAACAGGTACTCGATCATTTAACAAAACTGACTCAAGCACAAATGAGCACTTTAAAACAAAAAGAAGATATGGACGAACTCAATATAAAACGCCATCAAATTGTGGCAAAAACCTACCGTGGGGTAGAACTGGTTCCTGTAGAAAATATTTATTATTTTTTAGCAGATCAAAAATATGTCACGGTACGGCATAAAAACGGCAGTGTACTGATCGATGAAACTTTGAAAGATCTGGAAAATGAATTTGGCGACCAGTTTATTCGAATTCATCGCAATGCGTTGGTTTCAATGCATTTTCTGGATGGTCTTGAAGTGATTAGCTCAGGGCAGTATCAGGTGCGTTGCCGTGAACTGGAAGAGCGCCTGGCCGTCAGCCGACGCCATTTGCCCAATTTGCGAGAACGCATCCAAAAGATGTAAATCTGTTTTCATAAGTTTAAGTGACAAGGAGAGTACAAATTTACTTGCATTTTCCAGTCAGCGCGTTAAGTTTACACTAATGCACTTATTGACTGTTTCCTGGATTTATGAAGATTTTGAAGATTGCAACTCGACAAAGCCCACTTGCTTTATGGCAGGCGGAACATATTCGTGCCCGTTTAGAGGCATTGCATTCCGATCTTAAAGTTGAGTTAGTGACCTTCGTCACCCAGGGTGACAAAATTCTGGATACGCCTTTAGCCAAGATTGGTGGAAAAGGACTCTTTGTTAAAGAGTTAGAAGCAGCTCTGCTGGATGGTCGCGCAGACCTGGCGGTCCATTCAATGAAAGATGTGCCAATGAAGTTACCTGCCGGTTTATCACTTGCTGTGATTTGTGAGCGCGAAGATCCGCTGGATGCCTTTGTGTCGAATACTTATGCAAGTTTTGAACAGTTGCCGCAAGGTGCAAAAGTTGGAACATCAAGCCTGCGTCGTAAAAGCCAGATTCTAAAAGCCCGCCCGGATTTAGAGATTATTGATTTACGCGGAAATGTGGGGACGCGTTTATCCAAATTGGATGCTGGTCTTTATGATGCCATTATTCTGGCCAGTGCCGGTTTAAAGCGTTTGGGTCTGGCAGAACGGATTCGTCATACGTTACCAGCTGAAGTGAGTTTGCCGGCAGTTGGGCAAGGGGCACTGGGTTTGGAATGCCGTTCGGAAGATCAGGCGGTGCTGGACCTTATTTTACCGCTGCTACATAGCGAAACCGATGTGTGCGTGCGTACAGAACGTGCCTTTAATGCCTATTTGGAAGGCGGTTGCCAGGTCCCGATTGCAGGTTATGCCATCCTTGAACAGGGTCAAATCCATATGCAAGGGCGTGTGGGTAGTATAGATGGCAAAACTTTACTCAAAGCAGAACAAGTCGGTGATATTAATCAAGCCGAAAAAATCGGGATCGTTTTGGCGCAGGAACTGTTAGCCCAAGGCGCGGGTGATTTGCTCAAAGCTCTGTATTAATATGCTGTTTATCAATACGCGTCCGCAGGACCGTGCACAAGAATTGAGTCATGCATTGCGCATGGCCCACATTGATGTGCTGGATTTGCCTTTACTGGAGTTGCTGCCACGAGCCTGGTCAACGGACTTGTCCGAGCTTTACCATCAATTGCCGAAGGCTCAGGTGATTGTGGTGGTCAGTCCCACGGCCGTGCAAATCGGTATGGAATATCTAAAATTATCAGGCATCAAGCTGGATCAGCTTGAGCATGTTCAGTGGATTGCTGTTGGTGAGCGTACTGCTCAGGCTTTAGCGCAATATGGTATTTCTGCTGAAGTGCCTAAAGTTGAAACATCGGAAGGGATGCTGGAACTCCCCGTTTTACAAACGCTCGATGCAGGTCAGTGTTTGGCTTTTTGGCGTGGAGAAGGGGGGCGTCTGTTTATGATGGACCAGTTAAAACAGCGGGGCATGCACATTTTAAATTTTATTCTATATGAGCGTCGCTGTCCGGTATTTGCGCAGCAATATTTAGATAAAATATTATATTTATTAGAAAAAAAAGAACAGTATGCGATGGTGGTCAGTAGCGAAGCAAGTTGGTTGAACTGGATTCAGCTGATGCAGAATCAAAAACAGGTGATTGCAAAAGGGTATTATCTGGTTTTAGGGGAACGCTTGTATCAAGTTGTTTCGGATTATAAGAAAAATCAGGCCACATGTTTTAATATCACGCGACTACCTGATTTAAGTACAGATTCAATTTTGCAGAAGCTTGTTGTTGTGCAAGGGAACACATGAAGAAAATACTGATTTTATTATTTATTTTAAGTCTGCTCTGGATTGCTAAATTAAGTTATGACTTATTTAATCTTACTGCACAACAAACAGAATTAAACACGACACTGCATCGCCTTGAACAGAATAATGCAAATTTAAATGATCAACTGGTGGCTTTACAGCGCAAAGTCATGCTGACAGATGCGCCTGTACCGACAAACTCCCAGGCAGCACAAGATTTAAAAGACCTTCAGGCTGCAAGTATTGATCCCGTGGTTTTGATTAAACAACAACTAGAATTGATTGAATTCATGTTGCAACAACAACAATTTACTGAGGCTTTGGAAAAACTAACCCGTTTAGATCACAATCTTGAGCAATACGCTCTGGCAGTGCCATTAAAGCAAAGCCTGCATCAGGTGATTGCCAAAGATCATCAGGTAATTCAGCTTTTTGTCAGTGAGCGGACGGCTCAGCAAGTTAAAGTGGATAGATTGCTCCAGCAACTTGATGCTGCCTTGGCTCAGGAAATAAAAATCCCACAATTAAGCACCAGCCAGGCAACAGATAAAAATTTCTGGCAACGTTGGCTGGTGATTGAACCTGCAAAACAGCCTGCTACGGCGCTCATGCAGCGTCCGTTAATTTTAAAAGAAGCACAGCTCAGATTATTAATTGCTCAACAAGCCTTAAAGCAGGGCCAATATTCAGAGTATCAAAAATCACTGACTGAAATTATTCAATTACTCCAGCAAATACCGGATGAGAAATCGCAACAGTTGATTCAGAACATCCAGAAGATTAAAGGATTTACGGTTGTGCCTACGCCTGGTTTAAATACGCGTGCATTATTGGGGTGATGAATCAATGAAGCAGATTTTAATGGCCTATGCGTTTATCAGCTTAATTATTATTGCCCTGTTAAGTGTCTTAAGTTATGGCTATGGTGCGGGTTATGTGTATTTATATTGGCGCGAATGGCAAATTCAGACCAATATCTGGGTCATGTTTATTATTCTGGCCAGTTTAAGCCTATTTATTCAGTTGGTGTGGTTATTAATTAAGCGTTACTTAACCCGGGAACAACGCAAGCTAGAAACAGTTTTTAATTTTAAAAACTTACATCCTTATGAACAGTTAGCAGTGGTGTGGTTATTAGAAGCAGCACAAGACCAGCACCAGTTTATTCAAAATGTATTTTCTCAATCAGGCTTATTAAAAGGAATAATCGGTTCACGTTTATATTGTATGCAGCAGCAATATCCACAAGCCCTGACAACCTTGAATCAAAGTAATGCCATGGCATTTGAATTGGCAGAAATCCAGCGCATAGAAATTTACCTGTCGCAAAATAATGGTGAACAGGCATTAACCCATCTGGAATTCTTGAATCAGCATGAACTTTCACCCTGGTTAAATGAGGTAAAAAGTGCGTATGATTTAAGATTAACCAGTTTGTGGGAAAAGTTTGCCATTCAGTTTCCCTGGATGTATTTGCGTTCGACTAAATATGGACATTTAGGTTCAGAAAAAAAACGCGAATGGTTAAAACAGTTATTGGTGAATTTTGATCAGGCCAATATCGAAAGTTTGCAAAATTTGCAACAACGCTATTTAGACTTGCAAGACCAAATTTATAGCCGTGATTATGA
>DKLL01000209.1 GCA_002455755.1 Acinetobacter sp. UBA6641 | reverse complement strand
TGATTCTCACCGGCACCACTAAACTCTATATTCTGTTCTTTAATTTGTACCGGTGCATTTGCAGTTACCCTGACCCGAACACGGCTTTCACTGAGTTTCTCGAATTTAAATCCGGCATTATAAAAGCCCACGGCTTGTGCAGCCTGATTAGATAAAGTCCTAAGCTGCGGCAATGCAGAAGGAAAATCGCTAAATGATTCCTTCGTGAAACTGGAAAGTTTCGCCTTAATGTTTTCTTTCAGGTTTTCCTGAGCCTGAGCATAGGCCTTTTCTGAAACATTGCTGCTGTTCGGTGTAGGGACAATAATTACATCAGCACTGATACGATCTACATTGACAGTATTGAATTGACGTGGCGGGCGAATTTTATACAACCAGCGTTTAAAAAAGTTGGGTTCTTCAATTTCGTCAGTGGGTGCCAGTTCAGGTAAAGTTTTGCCTGCTGCATTGGCTTCAACGACAATCTTGCTATCTGCCTGAATGTTTGACATCAGCTGATCGATATTCACCGGTGCCTGATTAATTTCAACCAGCTCTTGTTGCGTTGCGTCAGAAACCACCACTTCTGTACCGTGACCTGCACGGTATTGCTGGGCTTCCTGTTTCGCCTCTTCAGCGACACGAAAAATTTCATTTGTCATGTCCGCACTGACCGGTGTAACCGGCAGTTCTTCCAGATCTTCAAATTCAATCGGCTTGAATTCTTCCAGAGGCTGAGTCGCCTGTTCTTGCTGTTCTAGCATTTGCAGGCTATCAGGTGTGACCGTAGTAGATTGGATGTTGTCTATTTTTTCCAANNGCTATCAGGTGCAGTCTGGTTTGACTGGATGTTATTTTCTAGTTTTTCCAGTTCTTCAGTGCTGCCCATACCCTGCTTAACAGCTTCATTCTTGAGTTGTTGCTGGAATTCTGCTTCAGTAATTGGAGGATTTGGCTGAGTGACTTGTGCAAAACCCTGTTGAGCCAGTAACATGAATACCAGACTGAGTCCGAATCTTTTATGCTCATTGTTCCACTGTAAAATGGAATTGACACTTAAGCTAAGTGTCGACTTTTGAAAATTCATTTTTGAAAGCATAAAAACTCTAAACTCATATAATATTTGTAATGGAAATGTCCGATGAAAGCCTGCTAACAAACTCAAATCTATTGGAATTTTCCCAAAAGTATAGGTTGAAAACATCATACATGATTTTTATTGTGTTTTACCAAATGCTCACATTTCTTAATAAAACTTAATGAAGTCCAGAAACCATGGAAAAAAATGAACATCTCTTAGGCACACGTCGATTTTTACCGATGTTTGTCACTCAATTCTTCGGGGCCNNTATTTTATCTTTTCTGCGACAGCGGGACAGATTGCCGATAAATATGAGCGCTCACAACTTGTACGAGGAATCAAGATTCTTGAAATTGTGATTATGCTGATTGGTTCTGCTGGCTTTTTACTCGGTCATTTGTGGCTGTTATTGGTGGCTTTA
Source organism: Acinetobacter sp. UBA6641 (assembly GCA_002455755.1). Taxonomy (GTDB): domain Bacteria; phylum Pseudomonadota; class Gammaproteobacteria; order Pseudomonadales; family Moraxellaceae; genus Acinetobacter. Next base: position 3,185 of record DKLL01000209.1, on the reverse strand, counting down.
TTTTTGATGGGCACTCATTCAACCTTCTTCGGGCCAATCAAATACGCTATTTTGCCGGAAATTTTAAAACCGAATGAGCTAATGTCAGGCAATGCCCTATTTCAGTCGGGAACCTCGATTGCCATTTTAGTCGGTATGATTTTAGGCGGTGCGGTCATTTCGGCCTCAGATGGTAATCTAATTTGGATTAGCATCACCATAGTAACCATTGCCGTTTTAGGTTATCTCTCCAGCCGCTTTGTCTTAAAGCAAAAAGTGACTGCGCCTGATGTACACATAGACTGGAACTTTTTTAGAACCAGCTTTCAAACCTTGGGCTATGCCAAAAGTTTACCGGTCGTGTTCCTGATTTTACTGGGCAATTCCTGGTACTGGTTTTATGGCGCGACCTATCTCACCCAAATTCCGCAGCTGACTCAACAGAACCTGCATGCTTCTGAAAACGTGGTCAGCCTGCTCCTAACTTTCTTTTCTGTGGGGATTGGAGTCGGTTCATTATTGTGCCGTAGAATTGGCGGTACAGAAGTCAATTTAAAGATGGTTCCCATTGGTGCGATTGGCTTAACCGTATTTGCTTTTTATCTGGCAGCAAGTTTGGCTTTTGTGCCTGAACGTACAGGCGAGATGCTCGGCTTGAAAGATGTCTTTACCCAAGGCTGGAGTTATTACCATGTCATGCTTGCTGTGACATTACTCGGCATCAGTGGCGGTTTTTATATCGTCCCGCTATACGCCATGATGCAGGCCTTTTCGCCACAATCACATCGTGCACGTGTGGTTGCTGCAAACAACATTCTCAATGCCGTATTCATGGTATCCTCTGCAATATTTTCCATTATCATCTTAAGTGTACTTAAGATTGATATTAAAATACTTTTTAGTATTACAGCAATTCTAAGCGCCATTTTCACTACATGGCTCCTGTTTAAGCTCAAGCCCATGCTTGCAGCACAGCAACAAGATGCTTTAGAGGATTAATTTTATGCGTCAATATACCGGTATCGACAAATTTATTCATTCGTTTGACCAAGCGCTACGCAGTCTGGTTCCCGGAACGACCTCTGCACATCGTGAAAATCCGTGCCATGATGTAGAAACCAAATTAGGGGTTAGTGAAGCACGCCATGTTGCAGGCTTAATGCGGGTAAACCATAGTGGTGAAGTGTGTGCACAGGCGCTTTATCATGGTCAGGCACTCACAGCCAAACTTCCAAATGTACGCCGTGAAATGGAACAGGCTGCCATTGAAGAACAAGACCATTTGGCTTGGTGTGAAGACCGTTTAAAAGAACTGGATAGCCATACCAGTTTGCTCAATCCGGTGTGGTATGGTCTGTCTTTTGGCATGGGTGCTATTGCGGGTATTGCGGGTGATAAATATAGTCTCGGTTTTGTGGCAGAAACAGAACGTCAGGTAAGCTTGCATTTACAAGACCATATTAAACAGTTGCCTGAGCAGGATGAACGTTCACGCAAGATATTGGTGCAAATGAATGAAGATGAATTGCACCATAGAGATACGGCTCTGAACGCTGGCGGTGTAGATTTGCCAGTACCGGTCCGGATTACCATGACCGCCATTTCCAAACTGATGACCAAGACCAGCTATTATATTTAACTGGACGGTACATAAGCTCACTTTAAAGTGGGCTTTTTTATGTCTATTTTATGGAATGTTTATGATGAATGAATAGCGCATATATAATCCGAGCCAGTACAATACAAGCCACCACGGCAAGAACAATATAAATATCCTGATGATACGGCAACATTTTTAGCCAGAATACATGTAACCAATGGCTAATTTGCAATCCGACACTTACAATCACAAAGGCCCAGATAAAACAGGCAAGCAGATTCACCCCAATATATTTCCACACCGGATAAGCTTTAATTCCTATGGATATGGGCAGAATGGTCCTGAGTCCCCAGGCGAAACGCATCAATAAAATGGTCAGCACGGGATACTTATCGATGAAATTACTGGCCTGAGCAAATTTTTTCTCCAGTTGTGGCTTGCTGTGTATGNNTCTGACCATAGTGTGCGCCAATTTGATAGTAAAATTGATCACCAATAAAACCACCCGCCATCGCAACAATAATGAGAAACCAAAAATGAAAAATATGCTGATGCACTGCATAGGCACCGAGGATCAGCACGGTTTCACCTTCAAATAAGGTACCGATAAAAATGGCAAAATAGCCATAATGTTGTAACAGTCCAGCCCAGTTCATTAATTCTTAATACGTCTGATAACAGCTTTCTATCTTCGCCATATTGCCCTTTATTTCAAAAATAAATCTGGTTGCTTTTTTAAGCATTTATATTTCCTCCGAACAATCAGGTGACTGCACTGTTTGCTTGCATTCCTCCCGTATTGTTATTTTTAGGTTTATCGAATGACTGGTATTGTGTATTGATGCTCATCTTTTCCGACGCCAGCTTTACTGCTGTACCTCGATGAGTACGCTTGATATTTCTTCTGCACATTTGAATGTTTTATTACGCTATATTTTTATTTGTCTACAAAAAACTGTTTTTAAAGCATTTTTATCTTTCAAAATAATTGATCCTAAATATAAGAAATCGACCTGTGCTCTTGTAAGTTTTAACGTACAACACTTGTCTAAAATTTTATTGGCATAAATAAGCTTTTATAGCGCTGTGAGATGCTTTCATTCTTGTACAATTTATCCAATACGGTGAGCAAATCATATAAAAATATTCATTCGTATTTTTTATAAAAATAAAAATTATCAAAAGCAAAAAAACAAATAAAAATAATTTAAGGAGCAAGGTATGTCTACCCAGTTCAATTTTGTCTCTGTCAAAAAAAAATCTAACATCCATTTTGATGGTTGTTCTATCAGTCATGTGATTGAGTTGAAAGATGGCACTAAAAAGACCTTAGGCGTGATTCTTCCTACGGAAAACCCTCTGGTTTTTGAAACTCAGGTTGCTGAGCGGATAGAAATTGTTTCAGGCAAGTGCTTGGTTCAAATTGGCAACAATCAACAGAGTCAAACCTATTATGCGGGTGAGTCTTTTTATGTCCCTAAAAACACTCAATTTAAAATTATCACGGATGACATTATCGATTACGTTTGCCATCTGGAAGACCGTTAAGGTTGATTGCACTAGATTACTCAGTCATTGATCAACCATAAAAAAGCCCGACATCCTG
>DKLL01000125.1:350-6442 GCA_002455755.1 Acinetobacter sp. UBA6641 | reverse complement strand
TTACCAGGCGGGAAGGATGCTGTGACCCACTACAACGTGAAAGAGCGTTTCCAGCATTTCACCCGTGTACAGGCGCGTCTGGAAACCGGTCGTACCCATCAGATTCGTGTGCATTTTAGTTATATTGGCTTTGGTCTGGTCGGTGACCCAGTCTATATGAGTCGTGTCCGTTTGCCTGCGGGCGCTTCAGAACTTCTGAGCGATACCTTGCGCAATTTTAAACGTCAGGCCTTGCATGCCTCAAAACTTGGATTGATTCATCCACGTAGCGGTGAAGAAATGATGTTTGATGCACCTTGGCCTGAAGATTTTGCGCAACTGGTTGAAGTGCTGCGTAGTGAAAACAAAGCCTACTAAGCAGTTTTAGTGCTGGGTATGAATCATCAGGAAAAGTATAAGGAAATCGACATGCAATTTGTTCAAGGGCTTCCACAAGGTGTATTTGTTGGGCAGACACGAGTGCATCATGAAAAAATGCTGGCCTCTGCACAACCTGAACTGGCGGGATTTAACCTGGCATTGCATGTGGGTGATGAAGCAAAACGGGTACAGCAGCATCGTATGGCGTTACTACAGGAGTTTGCTGAATTCGGTGTCGATAAAGTCACCTGGATGACGCAAACCCACAGTACCATTTGCCATACCATCAATGAAGACATTCCTTTTCAGGCACTGGAAGGGGATGGTTTAGTAACCCGGCGTAAAGCGCATGCTTTGATGATGATGACCGCAGACTGCTTGCCGGTTGTGCTGGGTAATGCCGATGGTACAGAAGTCGCGAATCTCCATGCCGGCTGGCGTGGTCTGGCGGGTGGTATTGTTGAAAATACCATTGCGGCTATGCAAACCCAGCCGACCTGGGCATGGTTGGGCGCAGCCATTAGCCAGCCCTGTTTTGAAATTGGTGCAGAAGTCAAAACGGCTTTTTGCTCCAAATATCCTGAACTGGACAGTGCTTTTCAAGCAGGTAAAAAAACGGGTAAGTTTTATGCTGACTTATATGCCATTGCACGGTTTATCTTAAAGCAACAGGGTGTTGAGCTGGTGCTGGGAGGTGATCAATGCTCTTACTCGCAGGCAGAGGAATATTTTTCCTATCGCCGTGAAGCCAAAACAGGACGTATGGCGACATTCGTGTTTATGGCTTGAAACTGTTAAACTCGCTTAAAATTTACTGCTTTTATTGATATGTCTTTATCCACGAAATCTCTCGCTATCGTTTATCACAGCCCATATGGACATACTGCAAAGGTTGCTTCTTATATCGCTCAAGGGGCCAAGCAAACCGCTATTCAGGTACATTGCATGAACATCGAGCAGGTGGATTGGGAAGTTCTGGATCGGGCTGATGCCATTATATTCGGTTGTCCGACGTATATGGGCAGCATTACCTCTGCCTTGAAGTTATTTATGGAGCAGTCTTCCAAACGCTGGCTGGCACGGACTTGGCAAGGCAAAATTGCAGCGGGTTTTACCAATGGTGGCGGATTGAGTGGTGATAAACTGGCAGTATTGCAGCAGATCAATCTGTTTGCCATGCAGCATGGCATGTTATGGGCCGGTCTACCGCTGATGCCGACTGGGCGCGGTTCGCAGGACCTGAACCGGATGTCGGGCTTCTTAGGTTTAATGACCCAGTCAGACAACGCACCGGTTGAAGTGACGCCGCCACAAGGTGACTTGGATACAGCCATCTGGTTTGGTGAGTACGTGGCACTATTAGTGAATAAATTCAAATAAGTTCAAATTTTCCAAAGATTAAAAAAACCTCCAGCTGGAGGTTTTTTAATCGTAAAATTATTTATGCATAATCCGGGCCTTATCGCGTTGCCAGTCCCGATCTTTTTCAGTCGCACGTTTATCGTGTAACTGTTTACCTTTAACCAAAGCAATTTCCAGTTTGGCTAATGGGCCTTTCCAGTAGCAGGCCAATGGTACGCAGGCATAACCTTTCTGATTCACCGCACCCAAAAGTTTTTCAATTTCACGGCGCGAAAGCAGCAATTTACGTGTACGGGTCGCTTCAGGCACTACATGTGTAGACGCGGACAACAAGGGCTGGATTTGCGCACCAAATAAAAACGCTTCATTGTTTTTAAACAGAATATAGCTTTCGGTAATGGTCATCCGCCCAGCACGTAAGGACTTGACTTCCCAGCCTTGTAAGGACAGCCCAGCTTCGAATTTCTCTTCAATAAAATAATCATGGCGAGCACGCTTGTTCTGCGCAATAGTGCCACCAGTATTTTTTTTAACTACGATTGATTTCGACATAATACGCATATTCCAAGATTGACTCTATTTTGCCTCAAACTTGCGCTGAGGTGAAGTTTTTTCAAAATTAAGGAGATTGTTCACTAAAAAAATAAGTTTTTGCTAAAATAAGGTTCTACTAAAAACTAGAGTAAAAATGGATGACTAAATCTCGCGTCATTTATCCAGGCACATTCGATCCAATTACCAATGGACATATCGACTTGGTGTCACGTGCGGCGAAAATGTTTGATGAAGTTGTGGTGGCGATTGCCATTGGTCATCATAAAAATCCAGTCTTTAGTCTAGAAGAGCGAGTGGAGTTGGCGAAAAAATCGTTAAGTCACTTGCCGAATGTAGAATTTGTCGGCTTTGATGGCTTGTTGGTCAATTTTTTCCGTGAACAGAAAGCCACAGCAGTGCTGCGCGGATTACGTGCCGTATCTGACTTTGAGTATGAATTTCAACTGGCCAACATGAACCGCCGCCTGGATGCAAGTTTTGAGGCGGTATTTCTAACCCCTTCAGAGCAATATTCTTTTATTTCATCTACTTTAGTACGTGAAATAGCACGCTTAAATGGTGATGTCGCGCAGTTTGTACCGCAAGCTGTAGTTGAAGCCTTTAAGCGGAAACAACAGCAAGGTTGGTAGCGTGTCTTTATATATTACCGATGAATGCATCAATTGTGATGTCTGTGAGCCGGTGTGCCCAAATGAGGCGATATACATGGGTGAAGTCATTTATGAAATTCACCCGGACTTATGTACCGAATGTGTTGGGCACTTTGATGAACCGCAGTGTCAATTGTTCTGTCCAGTGGACTGTATTCCTCTTGATCCGGGGCACGTGGAATCACAAGATGAACTGATGGAAAAATATAAAAAGCTGATTGCACAAAAAAGCACCAGTAATTAGTGCTGAAATTTGTTAGCATACGCCCCGAAGTGAGCCAGACGATCGCTGCTGTGGAGATCTCCGTGATTGAAGCAGGGGAGGAAAGTCCGGGCTTCATAGGGCAGGATGCCAGATAACGTCTGGCGGAGGCAACTCTAGGGACAGTGCAACAGAAATATACCGCCGCTTTATGCGGTAAGGGTGGAAGGGTGGTGTAAGAGACCACCGCTTTTCTGGTAACAGGAAGGGCATATGTAAACCCCATTCGAAGCAAGACCGAACAGGGAGCGCAAGGCGGCCCGTCTGCTCCCGGGTAGGTCGCTTGAGCCTGCTGGCGACAGTAGGCCTAGATAGATGACCATTCAACGACATAACCCGGCTTATCGTCTTACTCAAAATATAAAATAACAAATCCAGATATGATATAGCAAAAAAGTCTTAAATCCTTGATTTAGGGCTATTTTTATATAATTTAAGGAAATTCCAATGATAATTTCAATCCAGTCTATTATCTTGTTGATGGCAATCAACGCTCCTGCCGGTATTTGGATAATCGGATGAATGATATGGGTGATTATCTGACATAGATCTTTATCTGTTAAACGTTTAATATTTTAACCTCTGCCTATTGACAATTGGAAGAAAATTTGAGTTAATTGTTACAAAAGGATCTGGAGGCAGACGATGGCAACAATTAAAGAACTGGCAAAATGCTGCGGTGTTTCGGTCGCCACGGTATCAAATATATTAAACAAGAAGCCTGGCGCAAGTGAGAAGACAAGGAAACTGGTTTTGGAGATGGCGGAAAAACTGAATTATACTCCAAACATNNCATGACGATATTTAGCATTCCAGATATTATTGACGGTATCACAGACTATTGTCAGGAACAAGATTATCAGATTCTGTTGACCAATCTAAGATTGTTTAAGAAATATAACGATACGTATTACAACCGTGAGCACTACTATGATCTGGTAGGGGTGGAAATCAAGAAGCTGATGGAGAAGCAGGTAGAAGGTATCATCTATGTGGCAGCACATGAGAGAATTATCCGTTGTATTCCGGATACCTTGCCCATACCTGCCATTATGGCTTATGGTTACTCCAAAAGTGAACGAGTCCCTTCGATTGTGGTTGATGATGTTCATGGAGCGGCCAGCGTACTTGATTATATGGTGGATCGTGGTCATAAAAAAATTGGAGTAATAACAGGAAAACCGGACAGTCTTCATGCTCAGGCAAGAATGGTCGGATATCAGCAAGTTTTGTTTAAGAATGGAATATTATATGATCCAGGACTGGTGATGGAGGGAGACTGGACCCGTTTGTCTGGCTATCGTTCCACCAGTCAGCTTTTGGAAAAGGGAGTGACAGCTATTTTTTGCATGAATGATTTAATGGCAGGAGGCGTTTACGATCGGTTAGATGAGCTTGGTCTTAAAGCTGGCATTGACATATCCATAGCTGGGTTTGATGACCGGGAGTTATCTGGTTATTATAGGCCGTCTTTGACTACAGTGAGTCTTCCTCTTCACGATATAGGGCACAAGGCGAGTGAGCTGATTATCGACCTCTTAAATGGAACGAAGAATGAACTTGGACCTGAAAATGTTTGTTATGTGGGTTGCAGCCTTCTGGTACGTAAATCAGTGAATGATATTACAAAGTAACAACTTAATTTGATAAAGATAGAACGTTTCGCGTAAAAGAAGGCGCTTGAAACGTTTTATTTTTTTGCTAAAACTGACGGTATGGTACGTTTGTGAACAATCTAGACCTAAAATAAGGATTATAACTACATAATTAGACAAAAACTATAGCAATAATGACATAGTTAAACGATTAAAAAAATGAATTATTTATGCAAAAATACTTTACAGAATAATTGGTATGTGATAGTATGCAAATATATCCAATAAAAGCAGAGTTCCATATACATAAAATGCAATTTAAAAAGCAAAAAGCCAAAATAATAGCTAGTTTATATTAAACGTTTAACATGACATAAAATCAGGCAAAATCGTGAACTTACAGGGGGGAAATGATAGGCAGTTCCTTATGATAGCAGAATTAACATAGAACCAGTTGTGAAGGTGGTTTGATATGAGGGGCTTATTTCGTAAGAATCATTCAGATAATATCATCTGATTTGATAGAGCAGGATCACTTAAAGGAGGATTCATAATGAAAAAACGGGGTTTAACAGCACTATTATGTGTGGTATTGGCAGCATCTATGATTACAGGTTGCAGTTCATCCGCGACAGGGGAAAAAGGTGGGTCATCTGCGGGGAAAAAGGCGATGGAGGTCGGTGGAGATAATGTAACCACAATAAATGTATGGACCTTCATTGAACTTCATCAAGATTTCTACGTATCCATGGCGGAGAAATGGAATGAAGCTCACCCAGATAAAAAGGTGAAGCTGGTATTAAGTAATATGCCATATGACGACATGCACAACAAATTATCCCTTGCACTGGAATCGGGGGAAGGTGCTCCTGATGTTGTAGATATCGAGCTTGGCAAATTNNGAGGACAATATCGTTAAATCTAGACTTGATATTTACTCCAAGGACGGGAAAGAATATGGACTTCCAACTCACGTAGGAACTACCGTAGCATTTTACAATGAAAAGCTGTTAAATGATGCAGGAATTAATTATAAAGACATTAAGACCTGGGACCAGTTTAAAGAAGCAGGTGTAAAATATCATGATGCTACTGGTAAGTACTTCTCTTGTGTAGAAACCTCAGCCCAATGGATGGTAAATCTGATGTTGGCACAAAAAGGTGGAGATTATATCGATAAAGATGGAAAACTTAATCTGACAAGCAAAGAGATGGAAGAAGTCTTGACTTACATAAAAGGAATGCAGGAGACAGGTGCATTTGCAACGGTACCAGGGGGTCAGCCAGATAATGAAGAAGCATATCCTG
>DKLL01000125.1:0-322 GCA_002455755.1 Acinetobacter sp. UBA6641 | reverse complement strand
GATTACGCGGTTCAGATTATGCCTTTCTGGCAGACATCAAGATTTGTAAATTACATGACCGATATTAAGAAGCAAGTAGCAATTGCTCCTGTACCTGTGTGGAGTGAAACCGATGGTGAGATTGCAACAATCGGCGGCGGCGGAACCGGCACCGCAATTATTAAAAGCGGAAAGAACGCTCAGCTTGCTGCGGAAGTAATGGCTTTTATCAAGTTGTCTGAGGAGTCCAACAAAGAGGTTTGGAATGTATTAGGGTTTGACCCAGTTAATACCGCAGTATGGAACGATACATCCCTTACACAGAATCCAGATAACAAATTCA
>DKLL01000053.1 GCA_002455755.1 Acinetobacter sp. UBA6641 | reverse complement strand
ATGATGATCGCGGCGGTCGTTCCGGTGGTCGTAGTAGAAATACTACGCAAAGACGCGATGAATATGGCCGATTTACATCTAGCTAATCGCGACTTGCTTCATTTAAGGAAACTTAACGACTAAAATAATTCTAATTCAATCACATCCTATCAAGCGTAGATTAATCTACGCTTTTTTATGCAAAGAATAAAAATACAAGAAAAACCCTAAAAAATTTCTTCCCCTTAAATCACAAGAATTAAAAGACAAGAAAAATGGTATCGCTTTTAAACCTTGCCAAACAAAAAACCAATCCTTTTAAAATTAAAAAGATTGGTTTAAAGCTATTGAGATGATGGAGTTAAGCTAAGGACGTAAACGGTTCCAGGCATCACGTGAAGCATGTTTAGCCTCTTCCCACGTTAGACGGGACTGCGCTTTTGATCCTTCCCATTTGGTACGAAGATCTGGTTCTACATCTTCAAACCGCTTGCTTGAATCATACGCAGATACATCTTCATAACCTACCCGATAGGCGTGACGATAATCGCGATCATAGTCCAAATCAGGATAAGTATTTCGGGTGGACTGGTAATAGGGTTGATTGATACTGTTTTCACGCCAATAGGCATCTTCAACTGTAGGATCAATCGCCTCACCTACTGCATTACCGGCCACACCGCCCACTATTGCACCCACCGCTCCACCGACAATTGCTCCGATTGGACCACCTGCACTACCAATAGCAGCACCTGCAGCAGCAGCACCTGCAGCCCCTACCCCGGTTCCTACGGGATGTGAGTCATCTGTATCTGGATCAGTATTTACATCCTTTCTAGTCACGTTGGGATTGTTTTTAATACGCTCATCATCAGAATGAACCATTTTATTCTCCTTATAACACTATTGTATTGAGGGAAATTGGCTTGTGATCGCCAGTTTCGGATGAGATTTAATCTTCAAAAAACTTGCGTTATCAATTCACTACGCGCAATCATCTTTCGCGTTATTGCAGTGGGCTAAGTGTTGGAGGTGATGCTATGCATAGGACTTACCAAGGTACTGCCTTGCTGGTTCTTCAAATTTCCCATGTTTTCATCTTTATTTCTCTGATACATGGAATAAAGAATAACTGCAATTATGACCACGACTATGACAGCGATTATGATTTTCACATCTTTTGAGTTCATATTATTCTTCACTTTTGATAAATGAGGAGGAATAGAAATAATGAAACTGCAAACCTGGAATAACTTTGAAAAAATTCAATCTGAATACTCATCAGTATTGAGTTTAAATAATTAAAGTTTGACTTCCATTATTTCTACCGGTTTTTCAGTTTGCTTTTTCTACTCACCAGACTGCTGGTTTGGTTGATTTTTTAAATTCTTTATTGCTGATGTGGTGATTTATGCTGAATATTCTGAATCACTTCTTGAGTAGCCATCTCTACTTACCTCCTATAACTGGATATAACTTGTACTCCCATGGTTTTATTAACTCTACGCTTTATATTTGATTTACCAATCCAATATCTGTTTCAATTTTCTTCAATGTAAATATTATTAATTTATGTGTTTGATCTAAAGTAAAACAACGTTACCTTATTAACATTTATTATTTAAAATATGACAAGAATAAATAAATCACGAATCAAGAAGAGATAAAAACTATTTAAATTTTTCTATTATTTTATGAAGTGATGTCAGACCGATATAAAAATCTTAAAAAATTTAAATTTCATTTATTCACTGCAAAACATACTTGTTAGAAATTCACTCTAAACTTTAATAATTTATATTTATAGAATATTCAGAAAAAATGCTTAAGCGAAGAAAGGCACACAACCATACCAACTTAATCCTAAGTCCATTTAAAGGACAAGTTTGAGTTTTTAAAAAAGATTTTTGCTTTTAATTTTAATCTACAAGATATTATTTATTTTTATATCAACTATTTATTAACAAAACAAAGTCTTTCTCAGTACTGCTCTAACATTGAAGCAATTGATTAAACAAATTTTTTGAGTCACCTTTACTCAACCTTGACTCAGTGAATAAAATTGATCGTAAAAATGGCAAATCGTAACGTGATGATAGAAAAATTTAGACTATTTTTATTATTCAAACTTTATCGAATATTTGATATTTACAACTTTCGTTTTCGAAATTTAACCTCGGGTGAAATAAGTCTTGCACGACAAGTTTTCGGTGATTTAATTAATTACCGTGAAGTTAAAATATTTAATATCAAATATCTCCCTTGGCAACCTGTAGATATGTATATGGCACCCAATGGCAATATTTTTATGAATAGCAAAAATTTTTGTGAAGATTTCTCCAAGAGATCCAGACAAATGCAAGGCTTGTTCATCCATGAGATGACCCACATTTATCAACATCAATCCAACATCAATGTATTGTTCCAAGGCGCGCTATTACAATCCAAATATTTCTTAAGTTTTAAAACCTATAATCCTTATCAATACCATTTTCTTGCTGGCAAGCCTTTTCATACATACAACATTGAACAACAAGGAGAAATTGCCAGAGATATATTCTTTAAAAACATTCCTAACATTATTTTGACCAATGAGAAGAGGAAGTAATGACTTATTCTTGGTTCACTTGCTCCTTCTTCCAATTGATGAATTTCAATTACTCATCCTAATACTCGGTCTCCATCTATCTTCTATAACCGTATTTAGTGGAAAAATTTCATTTTCTCCCGCTACCCATTCTAAAATTTGCGATCTTAGGGTTCCGAGAAACAGCTTGTTATTTAACAGCTTTATTCAGTTAAATAGTTTTTATAATATGGAAGGCCATTCAATTCATGTATTGCCCCGACTAAGAATGCAATTTTTAAGCTGGCTCTCTGTTTAAAAAAATACTGGCCTTGAGGCAGATTGCATAATGTTAATCATTTATTTAAACGTCCCAATGTGCACAAGCATTCAATTGCAAATACCCTGTTGGTCCCGAACTGATACGCTATTTTTCCCAATACTTACACATACAGTTTTTTAATATTAAGTTATTGATTTTGTATATTTAAAATCAATTTCATCAATAGCATTATCGCTCTCACTCACACCAATTGATTTGCGGCATGTCCATTTTTGCATTCATGCTGTATTTTTTTGTCTCAATTCAGATTTTTTTTTGTTTTTTTCTCTATAAACGACGCAATTCGTATATAGTATCTGATTGCTAATTATTGATTAATACGTTTATTTTATTTGTCGTCGCGTACATAGCATTGAACTCATAATCATAATAAATCTAAGTCTGTGTATACATCCCTATAGGTAATAGGATTAAGTTGGAATGAAAAGTTTTAAAATTGCCCTTGCACAATTCTCTCCGCATATTGGCAATATCGAAGCAAATGCTCAAAAAATGCTTGAACAGGTAAATGAAGCCAAAAAACAAAAAGCCGATTTAATTATCTTTCCGGAGCTTTCAACTTTAGGCTACCCTGCAGAAGATCTATTACTCCGTCCCAGCTTGGCGAAACGCACCCAAAAAGCATTTGAGCAACTGGGCCAGGTAAAAGATATTGTGATGGTTTTTGGTTTTGTTAATCAAACTGAAGACGGTCACCGTTACAACTCTGCTGCCGTAATGAAAGATGGCCAGGTACTGGGTGTTTATAACAAACAGAACTTGCCAAACTATGGTGTGTTTGATGAAAAACGTTATTTCAGCCAGGGACATCAACACCTTGTTTTTGAATATTTAGGTCATAAATTTGGCGTACTGATTTGTGAAGATATTTGGTCACTTACTACAGTACATCAATTATCCCAATTGAACGTTGAAACCGCTTTAGTATTAAATGCTTCACCTTATGAAGTAGGTAAACCACAGCATCGTATTACAACCATGAGGGAACTGGCTAAACAATTAAATATCAATCTGGTATATACCAACCAGGTCGGTGGTCAGGACGATCTGATTTTCGACGGCACCAGTTTTGTAATCAATAAAGATGGCAGCATTGCTTTACAGGCAGCCAGCTTTAAAGAAGATCTTTATTTTACCGAATACCAGGCTGAACAAAAAACCTATAAAGTGGGCACAGTCACTCCAGCTTTGGAAACCATTGCCGAGATTTATCAAGGTCTGGTTCTAGCAACCCGTGATTATATTCAACGTTCAGGTTTCCCGGGTGTGATTCTCGGTTTATCTGGCGGGATTGACTCGGCATTAACCCTTGCAATCGCGGTTGATGCGATTGGTGCAGATAAAGTCCAGGTGGTGATGATGCCATATACCTATACTGCTCAAATTAGTGTAGAAGATGCAGCCGCACAAGCTAAAACCATGGGTGTAACTTTCGGTATTGCTGAAATTAACCCAGTCGTGAACAGTTTCATGCAAACCCTGTATCCATTCTTTGGGAACAGCCCTGCGGATGCGACTGAAGAGAACTTACAGGCACGTTCACGTGGCACCCTGTTGATGGCATTATCGAATAAATTCGGCAATCTGGTTTTATCTACCGGCAACAAATCTGAACTTGCTGTTGGTTACTGTACGCTATATGGCGATATGGTCGGTGGTTATGCCGTGCTTAAAGACGTGTATAAAACCATTGTGTTCGAACTGGCGAAATACCGTAACCGCATTTCAGAGACTCCGGTCATTCCAGAGCGCGTCATTACTCGCCCGCCTTCTGCAGAACTCCGTCCAGATCAAAAAGATCAAGACTCTTTACCGGCCTACGAAGTGCTTGATGCCATTCTGTATGCTTATATTGAAGAAGATATGAGCCAAGATGACATTATTGCCAAAGGCTTTGAAAAAGCCGTAGTGGAAAAAGTGATTCGCCTGGTTGATCGTAACGAATATAAACGTCGCCAAGGTGCGATTGGACCACGTATTAGTTCACGTGCATTTACCCGTGAACGCCGTTATCCGATCATGAATGGATGGACACCTGGTGTCTAAGCAGCACATAGCCCAACAGTTTGCTCAAGCACTTATGCTTGAGCAAACCCGTTTTATTAAAAAACAATTATTAGCAGAACAAAATAATCCCTATATTGAAAAATTTGTT
>DKLL01000162.1 GCA_002455755.1 Acinetobacter sp. UBA6641 | reverse complement strand
GTTTTGACGATGGTATTGGGTTTCATGTTGACCCTCACCGGTATTTCTATCGTGTTCCGTAACCACATTGAACGCTTCTTTAATAAAATGCGTAAAAATGTCCCTCTGGATATGACCCAGGATTTAGAAAAGGTTAACCTGCAAGCCAAAGACAAGCGTGCCTATATTATCATTATGGGTATTGTACTTGGCGTATTTGTGACTTTATCTTCAGTGGGTGCTGGTGCATTCGGGATCATGGCACTGGTGCTGATGTTCCCGAATTTACCGATGATTCGTATTATTGGCTCCGATGTCGTGCATGCCGTGCTTTTGACTTTAGTCGCAGGTCTTGGACACATGAGTTCCGGTAATGTAGATTTGCACTTGCTTGGATGGTTACTGGTCGGTTCAATTCCAGCAATTGTGGTGGGTACTTTAATCAGTTCCCGTCTGCCAGAAAAAATTATCCGTAAGATTCTGGGGGTTACCTTATTCGCATTGGGCATGAATTTCATGCTTCATCCAGTCAAGGCAAAACCGGCAGAAAAACCGGCCACAGCGCAAGTGATCATTATTGAAAAAGCGATGAAAGTTTAATTTCTCTATACGATTCATCACTTTTTTTTGACCTATATATTGATCTTTTTTATAACATTGTGAACATACATTCGTGTTATATTCAGATTAAGAATAAACTTTTGTATGATCGAACCAGTGACGGCAATGAATACACTACAGTCAAAACCTATTACGCAATCTGACATCGACGACGTGAATGTACAAAGCATTCAGCCTCTTGTAACTCCTGCTGAATTAAAAAAAGAGTTACCTCTGACTGATCAAGCCTATCAAACTGTGCTTAAAGGACGCGAAGTCATTCGCAATATTCTGGATGGTAAAGATAAGCGTCTATTTGTAGTGATTGGTCCTTGTTCAATTCACGACACTGTTGCTGCGCACGAATATGCTGATCGTCTCAAAGTTTTAAGCGAAAAAGTTAAAGATACACTTTATATCGTGATGCGGGTTTATTTTGAAAAACCGCGTACTACAGTAGGCTGGAAGGGTTTGATTAATGACCCGGACATGAATGACTCTTTCAATATTGAAAAAGGTCTGCGTATCGGTCGCCAGCTTTTGGTAGAACTGAACGAAAAAGGATTGCCTTGCGCTACTGAAGCCCTTGATCCGAACTCACCGCAATACTATCAAGATTTAATTTCATGGTCAGCAATTGGTGCACGTACTACCGAAAGCCAGACACATCGTGAAATGTCTTCAGGTTTATCATCACCTGTAGGTTTCAAAAACGGTACCGACGGCGGCTTAACCGTGGCAACCAATGCGATGCAATCAGTGAAACACGGTCACAGCTTCCTTGGCCTGAATGATCAAGGTCAGGTTTCAGTGATTCGCACCAGTGGCAACCCGTATGCACACGTTGTACTTCGTGGCGGTAATGGCAAACCCAACTATGATGCAGGTTCTGTTGCAGAAGCTGAAAATGCATTGGCCAAAGCTAAAGTCAGCAACAAGATCATGATTGATGCCAGCCATGCCAACTCCAACAAAGACCCGTACCTGCAGCCGCTGGTATTGAAAAACATTACTGAACAGATTCAGGATGGCAACAAGTCCATTGTCGGTATTATGATTGAAAGTCATCTGAAAGGCGGTCGTCAGGATATTCCTGATAACCTGGATGCTCTGGAATATGGAAAATCGGTGACTGACGGCTGTATCGACTGGGAAACTACAGAAAAAGCCCTGCTCGATATGCATGAAGCATTGAAAGACGTTTTACCAAATCGCTAAGTGATTTAAAACGCCATCTGACCAGATGGCGTTTCTACATTAACCTTAGGAAATTTTATCTTATGAATGAAATTGAAAATGCACTCAGTCACATTGAAAATTTCCAGTTTATTCACGAACATCTATTCACCTCTGCACAGCCTAATGCAGAACAGCTCAAGCTAATTAAAGAATACGGTGTCACCTCTATTGTGAATCTGGCATTATCTGATGCAGAGCAGCATTTAGACCATGAAGATAAGATTTGTTTAGATTTAGGCTTAAATTATATTCAGTTTCCCATTTCCCCAGAAACGCCTTCTGATGATCAATGTTTACTTATATTAGATCTGCTCAATCATTTAGTCCAAGATCAAATGGTCTGGGTTCACTGTGCGACCAATCATCATGTCAGCAGTTTGATGTATTTATACCGCCAGTATTATATGGACATGGACATGCCTACGGCGCAGGAGCTGATGCATAGCATTTGGGAACCGAATGAAACCTGGACCGGTCTCATCCATGCAGTAGCCCTGCAACTGCAAGGTCGCAAGGCTACCCAGGATTTACAACAGTCGTTAATGCATCCGGATCATTTTGGCTGATGCGAAACCAGCACCGTTGCAGTCGATAAAATTCCTTCCTGACGTCCGGTAAAGCCCAGCTTTTCAGTAGTGGTGGCCTTTACACTGATCTGGTTCACATTCACATCCAGCACATCTGCGATACTCTGACGCATTTCCAGATTATATTTTGCAAGTTTTGGACGTTCACATGCCACGGTAATATCAGCATTATTCAGTACATAACCACGGTCTAAAATCAGCTGATAGACATGTTTAAGCAACACCCGGCTGTCTGCACCTTTAAATTTTACATCGGTATCTGGAAAATGCTGCCCGATATCACCTAAAGCCAAGGCTCCCAACAAGGCATCACATAAAGCATGCAATACGACATCGCCATCCGAATGTGCTTTTAAACCTTGCGTATGCGGAATTTTAATACCCGCCAAAGTGACAAAGTCACCTTCTTCAAAGGCATGTACATCCATTCCCTGACCAATTCGAATTTGTGCGACCACGTTTAGCATCCTTAAGAAATAAATGATTGAAATGTTGTATTCACGCTTTCTATTTCGCTATAGTTACAGCAGCGCAACATAGTGAAATTATAAGCGATCATGCTGGTGAATACCGAAATTAATCTCATTAAAACATTAGGCACATTATTCAGTATTGGCTGTTTGTGCTCAACTATGACTTTTGCTCAAGAAATAGATTGCTCCAGCCTCAAAACCTCTTCCTTAAAAACGATTTGTTCTGACAATTTTGCCGAATCGAGGGAGAAACTCAGCAATCACTATATTACCGCTTTTTTGGTCAGTGATGCTCCTGTCCGCTTATTAGAAGATACCCATACATTATGGTTTAAACGTTTACAACAATGCAAAAGCCTGGACTGTTACAAGCAACAATTTGAATTGCGTATTGAAGATCTTAATTTTTATACCTCGCTCAACCAGAGTCTCACCAATCATTATCTAAAATTTGAAAATGGAACAATTGCCAGTCAGCCGGTACATTTACAAGTTCATCAACTGACTAAAGATAAGATTAAAATTGAAGGGATTGCCTACCGCAACCCGAATAATAAATTAGAAACCCAAACCATTCCTTTTTTGGCTTACACTACGGCTGACCAGAAAAGTGAGATCTTCGATAACGAACATGATTGCAAATATCATTTCGATTTTAACAAGGCGATTTTATCGGTTACAACCGAGCAAAAAGGCTGTGAACGGTTTGCAGGTATATACCGGCTTTATGATTAATTACTCAGCTTGATTTTTTAAAAAAGTGTTGCGCTGATGGATGATCATTCGATTCAGAAAATTGCTATTGAGACAGCTACAAACCTAGTCGCTGCTGAACATTCACAACCTTTTGGCTTTGGGGTGGATGTATATAAAGTCTTAGATAAAATTTTTATGATGACCATGAGCTATCAAGGTGAAAAAATTGTCACCCTAAAATGCTCCCCTCAAGAATCTGAAATGCTGCGTGATATCTATCCATCGATTCGTCCGGGATATCACATGAATAAAAAGCACTGGATCACGATTTATCCAGGTCAAGAAATCACCATGGAATTGGTAAAAGATTTAGTTATTGCCTCATATGAACTGGTGATCAGTAAACTACCTCAACAGCTGAAAAAAGGTTTAGAAGCGATAAAATAAAAAGCATGAAGTATGAACTTCATGCTTTTTTAATAACTCAAACAGGATGCTGCGAAGCGACTTGCTGACTAATCATCACCGCAGTTGCTGCCGACAATGTCCATCCTAAATGGCCATGACCGGTATTATAAAAAACCCGTTCACGTTTCCCGCGGCGTACAATCGGCATCATATTGGGCATCATCGGACGTAAGCCAGCCCAAGGTATGACATTTTCAGTGGTGATATTAAAGTTCTTGTTCACCCAGTCGGTTAGGGGTTGAATACGGTCTGCACGAATATCCCGGTTATAACCGTTAAACTCAGCCGTTCCTGCGACTCGTAAACGGTCCGCGCCTAGACGGGAAGAAACAATCTTTGCACTTTCATCCAGCAAGCTCACCCACGGCGCATTTTTAACACTGTCTTCATCATCCAGATTCAGAGTAATTGAATATCCTTTCACCGGATAGACATTGACCCGATCACCCAATAAATTTGCCAAGTGATAGCTTCCTACACCGCCACAAACCACCACGGCATCAGCTTCCAGTGACTCCACTACAGCTGCATCCAGGTGCATATTTTCATTGCTGGCATGGTAAAGCACAGTGAGGCCTTTTTTATGGTGTTTTACATCCGTGACTTCCATCCCAAACAGGTATTTCACTCCATATTTTTCCGAGGCTTTCGCCAAACCTTTGGTGAATTTATGAATATCACCAGTAGCATCTCCCGGACAATAAACCCCGCCATAATATTCACCTTTCAAGCTTGGCTCGATGGCTCTGATTTCAACAGGAGTAACCGCCGTTCTTTCCAGCCCACCTTTAGTCAGCAGGTCATTTACTTTGGTGGCGATCTCATAATCCAGCTTGGTGTGGTAAAAATGCAAAATGCCGCGTTTTTCCAGATCAAATTGAATATTTTCCTGTTCAGCAATAGCGAATAAACGTTCCCGTGCCAGTAAAGCCATTCTTACGGTATCGCGGGTATTGGCTTCATAATGTTTAATATTACCGACAAATTCCATCAACCAGCCATATTTATGCAAGTCAAATGAAGGATTGAGTAATAAAGGCGCATTTTTATTGGACATCCACTTGATACCCTTCAACACCGTGGCCTTTTGGTTCCAGACTTCTGCGTTGCAGGCAGAAAGTTGCCCGCCATTGGCAAATGAAGTTTCCATGGCAGGATATAAATGCTTATCAATCACGGTAACTTTATAGCCCAAATTTGCCAGTTCATAAGCGGAGGTCACCCCGGTAATGCCTGCCCCGATCACAACGATATGACACATACGACTCTCCTTGGAAATGTTGAGACATTTCTCTGAGCCCCATCTGTCATGGTTACCTGAGAGCTTCGATCATAACGTTAAAATTTTAACACTGACCATCCCCTTCGGTGAGCATATTGCCTGAATATGCTTCTCTCCAGATTTTTGAAATTATTACAGTCCTTTTGCCTGAGAGTTTCCGGGG
>DKLL01000128.1 GCA_002455755.1 Acinetobacter sp. UBA6641 | reverse complement strand
CGACGGGTACTTTTCAGGCGGGTGTGAGATTTGTGATCGGAGTGGGGTTTGTATAAAATGGCTGCACTATAACTGCTTATATTTTATGGATTATGGCAGGAGCATAACGATGGAACGTGTAATAAAAATACTGCCAGATATGATTGCGTTGGTGATCGGTGGTTTGCTCGCTATCGTTATCTGCGAGCTAATACAGAGGTTATTTAGATTTAAACGGTTTGCCACCGTCTGGATACTGACATTCGTTCCCTTTGGGCTGCTGATGCCGCCAGTTTTACGTGTATTGTTATTTCCATACACAGGGGTGATGAGTGGAATAAGCTATATCGCGACGGCCGTAGCGACCTTTCTGGCGATGATTTTTTATGTCGGCACGTTTTGCTGGGCTGCGCTGGTGGATACGCCAGACAAAAGGCGATTCATTTATTGCCTGATCGCCTTTTACATAGTAGGTGTAACGTTTCTGTTTTACATTACCAGTGATGTTAATGGCCCCATTATTGGGTAATTACGCTTCCCATGGTAGTTCGTAAGTGCCGCTTATTTTTTCCCAATTTACGTCTGAAAACACCACAAAGTCGCCACCTTTTCCAGTAGCTTCACGATATTTCAGGAAATCAGAATTGTGGACTGCTGATACCTTGCGTATCCGTTTTTTGAAGTAAATTTTTTGCCCCGCAATTGTTGAGATAGCCGAATCAGCCCGGCGTAATATCCCTTCATCAGTCCAGTATCCTAACGGCTGATCCCATGCTCCATTGTTATTGAAATCATAAAAATCTTTGACGTAAATACCTGCCCACTGGGCTTCGAGATAACGCTTACCATCGGTATGTTGGAATGCAGTACCAATGACCGCAACCTTTAATGAATATGTACCGAGAGCACCATATATGTCGTCCAGTGTATCGAACATATGTGTGACGAAATTTCCGCCTACTAATTCAAAGTTATTCTGATATTTCTGTTCCAGTTCTCGTGCAGACATTGATGGCCTGCCTATTAGATTCCGGCGGCCAAATGTATAAGCACCAGAGCCACTCCACCCAAGCGCTTTCAAACGATGTGCAGTTATTTTCATTGCGGCCGGTGAGCATGCTTTTGCCATCAGCGTACGCATGGAACTAACCGCAGACGGATATTGCATTAACCATGTCATCGTAATTATGGAGTCGTCACAATGCTGATCGGGAATATAAAGGCCCTGTGGTAATTCGCTTCCCTCCTTCCAGGTGTCAGGGCATTTCCACCCTGGAGAATTAAGCCAACGGTCCATCATCTGAGCAGATTTTTTCCAGCCAATTTTCCGCATCACCTTAGGGATGTAGCTTATACGAATTGGCTGTAATTCGACCTCGCTTTGAGAGTTCATTCTGTTCGGTTTGGTTCTAGCATCCTCCATCAGAAAATAAAGATCTTTCTCCACACCCGATATGCGCATTGCCATAAATCATCCCTTTATTTTAGCAGTGGTTTTGGTGCTCGCATCGCCACATAAATCTTTTCACTATTTCCAGTAGTTACTTTTGTATTAGTACCGGAGCCGCAGTATTCTTTTTTTAAGGCCGTACCCATTTCCAGCACAGCGTCCTGTTTGAAAATGACATATCCGAGTGGCTCTTTTCCTGAATTGCAGATAGAGAATTGATGCGAATAGTCGCCATTGCTTTGCTGGTTTGCCAGTGCAGCTTTTTTTGCATCTTGGGACAGTAAATGATCATTATCCCCCGTATTGCGGAGATCGTAGCAGATAATAGGGATGTCGAGACGGTGAATGGCGAAAGCACCACACGAAGCCCTGTGACCTTCCAGAACTCGATACCTGCCGTCAACAGAGTAGCGGGGGGTACCTTCAATGAATTTTGACCAGCACATACATTGTGGGCACCAGAATTTATGGCCTACTAGCACAGCCCGGTGAGTATTGTTATAGGTATCGTTCTTGCAACCATCATGAAGTGTGCCTCCGTGACTGGTGGTATCACCTGTCCATATGGTGCGTTTAGTTATCATACCGCTCATATGATAATCCCTTTCGCTTTTAGATCTTCATCTTCCTCTTCATCCATAACGCAGCACATACCTGTGTTATTTTCGAAGATGACTAAGGCCATCGAAGTTTGCCCAGCATTAGTAATGACATCACCATTACTTATTAACGTACCACTCGCGGCAGCGGACAGCATTTTTACGTTAACTTCCGTGGTCATTCGCGTGGTGGGGGCTGACATAACGAAGGCTGTAGTGTCATCAGGATAGGTAACAATGTCCTTTTGGAGCACGGTATTTTTGTCGTAACTGATAAGGCTTGATATGCCAGTGATGATGCCATTATTTGGGGTTTTAGCATCGGTCACGGCATATAAAAGGGCCTCTTTAGTACCTAATTTATTAATGTTTTCATTCATTAAACCTTTCCTTACTTTAAACCGGGAAAGTCATATTCCTTGGTGAACTGTATATCCATGCAATTTAAATGGGAATGAGTGCTCATTTTTTTCAGAATATAACTACAAATTGTTAGTAGGTATTCAAAATGAGGTTTGAGTGTGCATAAAAAACCAATTTTCTCGAAAGAGGTTTAGGGGAACAGATAGTACGTCCTGTAACGTTGCGCTTCTGGAAGCATGCTCGCAAAGTTTAAGTTAACATCATGAAAAACAAAGTTTTGTCTTCTTTTTACCTTCACCGAGTAGTAAGGTGCTTGTGTTACGGAGATAACCGCAGCCGGGCGTGAG
>DKLL01000235.1:331-7934 GCA_002455755.1 Acinetobacter sp. UBA6641 | reverse complement strand
GCATCATCATGCACATATGCGCAGAATCAATCATCACCGCAACACCGCGCGCTTTAGTCACTTCAGCCACCGCTTCAGCAATTTGCTGAGTCAGGTTTTCCTGGATTTGCAAACGACGCGCAAACATTTCAGTAATACGGGCAAATTTGGATAAACCTAACACATGGCCTTCAGGTAAATAGGCAATGTGCACACGGCCATAGAACGGCAGTAGATGATGTTCGCAGAGTGAATAGAATTCGATATTCTTCACTAAAACCATTTCACGATTGTCAGAAGGGAAGACCGCACTATTGGTGACTTCTTCTAAAGTTTTGCTATATCCAGACGTTAAATACGAAAAAGCTTTAGCAGCACGCATTGGCGTATCTTTAAGACCAGGACGATTAAGATCTTCACCAACGGCAGTTAAAATGTTGGCGTANNAGGATTGCTGCATAGACATAAGACGTGTTCACTTACACTGATATTGAACAAGGACGGCATTGTAGCAGAAAACCGCTACAATGCCGTGTTTTAGAGAAAAATTCCGATTACTGTTTGAATTTTGGATTCTTTTCCGCACGTTTTAGCAGAACCAGAACCGCACCTGTGCCACCTTGCTTTTCAGGCGCACTGACAAAGGCTAGAACATCACGGTGCTGACGCAGCCAGCCGTTCACATAGGTTTTTAAAATGGCTTCCGGCCCTTTACCATGCACAATCTTAATCACGTTCTGATTTTCATCTTTGGCCATTTGAATAATCTGTAGTACCGCAACACGTGCTTCTTCCACGGTACAACCATGCAGATCGACCGCTTCAAACCAGCGCAGGTTGCCTGCTTTTAGATCTTCAAACACTTTATGCTGTAATGTTGCAATGCGATAACTTAATGTCGCCTGACTGGCTACAGGATTAAGCATGGCTTGGGTATCCGACAGTTCCGCCTGATCGGTTTGCATAGGGCCGGTCGCAGCTGCACGTTTTGCTAAGGTTTGTGCATCCGGTTTTTTCTTTGAGGCTTTTTCAAGTTTGGCAATATTACTGCTGTCTATCTTTTTGATGCCTTGCATTTGCTTGCGGAATAGATCGAGGTCTTCCTCATGTTCTTGTTCAGGTGTTTTTACCACAGGCGCAGGAGATTCTACACGTGGATGAGGATTGCTGATTTGCTTTTTAAATTGCTTCAGCAAATTAAACTGATCTTTAGACAGAGAAGAATCGTGTTTACTCATAATCGAAAAAAATAGAAAGGATGATTTATACTATATGATTTCGACTTTTATTTTTATAAAATTTATTTTTGATTCAGGGGATGTATGAAACGACAAATTTCTGAGCAAGATAAGAAGTTAGTCCAAGAACAACAACGTAATCGAAATGGTTCCTTGAATTGTTTTATTTCTGGGGAGATTATTGATTTAATCAGTGATGAGATAGAGTACGATCATATTTTACCTTATGCTAAACAGGGAGATACTGATTTAGCAAATATCCGTATTGTTAAAAAATTATATAATCGAAGAAAGTCTGATCAGTCTTTATATGAGGTTAGAGATAATCTTAAACTTGAGCAATTGTTTATTGAAAAAAAGAATAAAATAAAGTTGCAAGATATTTTTAAGCTAAAAGATATTGAACAAAAGTCCCTTATTTTTACGAAAAAAGAGCATTCTATTGTTATTGATGATGGTGTCGATAAAAAAGAATTTTATTTATTGTTTGATAATATTTTAGAGGTTGAATACTTCTACGGTAGAATTCCGGTCAAATGGCTTGAAAATGATGATCAAGAAGGTTTGCAACCGAGAGTTATTGATTATAAGAGATTAATTTCTCTGAGAAATCATCTTAAATTTCATCCACAATTAGCACCATCTATTGCACGTTTAATTGATCGTAAATTTAAATTGTTTGATGGTCAGCATAAACTTGCAGCACAAGTCCTCAATAACAATACAGAAGTAGATATAAAGGTTTATGTATCGCCTGAGGATTCAGAAAAAGCGAAAAAATTGTTTGATGACTTGATGATCACTAATTTGGAGGCGCATTCAAAACACAAACAAATTCCATTTTATACCTCTACATTGTTAGATCGTTTATCGGTTATTTATAAAGAGATGTTGGATGAATTTACGGCTAAAAAAGCGGTCGGGCAGCATTCAGAAGAGAATTTCATCAAGTTTTTAGTTGCTGAAAAACAACAAAATAAAAAAGATGCGAAGGAAATGCTTAAAAGTGCAATTATGGATAACGCAATCGAACTCTCTGCATTAAGACCTTTTATTGCGGAAGCATCTAAGGATGCGGCATATCCTTTGTCGATTGATTTGCTCAAAAAAACAATTTTTACCAATACCCTATATTTGGAGCCATCTTCTGCAAATTTTAAAGCAGTCAATGATTATAGAGATACAGAGCTTGAAAATTTTAAAGAACTTGCACAATTGCTAGTGCAATATGGTTATTTGAATAGTTGGGTGCAAAATATCAGAGGGNNAGCTCAAATCACGCCGTATTTGGCATAAAGGTGCTGTATCAACTTGGTCACCTTATTTAGAAAGTATTTTAGGTATGGCTTTTAATTTTATGACACATGATGAACGTAAAAAGATATTGTATCGCGATCTCATGACGAGTGACCAAAAAGAAAGAATTAAAGCATGTTTGGAAAGATTATTTAATCATCCTTTATGGGATGAACCTAAAGGTGAAATTGATAGTTTATTAGTTTCATCAACTAAACAGACCGAGTTGTTTGATCGTAAAGGTTTAACGGAAATCTATGTTTTAACAGGACAAAGCAAATAAAAATGAAGCATAGCCAAGCGATTTTCATATCGCTTGGCTAGATCGAATTTAAGCACCAATATGCCCAAATAATTCGCGGAAAGCATGATCTGGACGAGGCTGTTTCATAAAACTTTCACCCACAAGGAAGGCATGAATATCATGTTCTTGCATCATGTGGACATCATCTGGTGTGGCAATGCCGCTTTCAGTGACTAAAAGACGTGAAGGCTCTAGCAATTTTTTCAAGCGTAGAGATGTGTTCAAGTCGACATCAAAGGTTTTTAAATTGCGGTTATTTACACCCAGCAAGCAACGCTCTGAAAGTCGTAAAGCGCGTTCCAGCTCATCTTCATCATGCACTTCAACCAGTACATCCAGATTGTGTTCAAAAGCAGTTTTAGACATTTCTTCCAGCTGCTGGTCAGACAGGCACGCGACAATCAGAAGAATACAGTCTGCATGCAGGGCACGTGCTTCAATCACACCATAAGGGTCGATCAAAAAATCCTTGCGTAATGCGGGCAGGGCACAGTGTGAACGGGCAATCTGGATATTTTCATCTGCACCCTGGAAAAAGTCTACATCTGTCAGTACAGACAGGCAAGCCGCACCAGCGTCTTCATACTGCTGGGCAATTTCCGCAGGATTAAAATTTTCACGAATCACGCCCTTAGATGGCGNNCTTTTTTAATTTCTGCAATCACACCTGGACGTTTAGACATGACGCTTTGTGCAAAACCACGCACAGGCGTTGCTGCCTGCGCCAGTTCTTCTATATCTTTATAGCTGCGTTGCTTAAGACGGACAGCAAATTCTTCCTGCTTACGATCAACAATTTTGCCTAAAATTGTATTTGCGATATCTACCATGATCTTTGTCCTGCCGTCTTAAGCTTCGTATTCTTTTAAAGTTTTAGTGAATTCAGACAAAATGCCCATTTTTTCTAAAGCCTGACCGCCGTAGATAATGTCATGCGCCAATGCCACACCTTGTTTATAACTGTTGGTCAACCCTGAAACATAGATGCCCGCACCGGCATTCAGTGCCACCATATTGGCCGCTTTTTCACCAATAGCAGATTTTTTCTTGCCTAAGGCATCTTTAATCAAAGTCAGGCTTTCAGCTGAGCTATCAACCGATAAACCCGTCAAAGTTTGCGATTCAATATTGACAGCTTCAGGTTGAATTTCCCATTCAGTGATTTCACCATCTTTCAGTTCAGCCACATAGGTCGAAGAGGCAAGACTAATTTCATCCAGACCATCTTTAGAATGCACCACCATCACGTGTTCTGCACCAAGCTGTTTCAACACTTCAGCCATTGGGCGGCAAAGTTCAGTGGAAAATACGCCTATCACAAAGCGTTTTACTCCAGCGGGATTGGTCAACGGGCCAAGCAGGTTGAAAATACTGCGGAAGCCCAATTCTTTACGCGGGCCAGCCGCATATTTCATGGCTTTATGATGATTCGGTGCAAACAGGAAACCGACCCCCATTTCACGGATGCAACGTTCAGTCTGTTGCATGTTGAGGTCTAGATTAATCCCTGCCTGTTCAAGTAGATCAGATGAACCCGATTTAGAGGAAACACCGCGACCACCATGTTTTGCAATGGTTGCACCTGCAGCTGCAATGACAAAACTGGATGCAGTAGAGACATTGAACAGGTTTTGGCCATCACCCCCTGTACCGACAATATCCACCAGATGAGGCAGATCGCTAACGTCAATTTTAATCGCAAACTCACGCATTACGCGTGCAGCAGCGGTAATTTCATCAATACTTTCGCCTTTTAAGCGCAGTCCCATCATCAAGGCGCCAATCTGTGCATCCGTGGCTTCACCATTCATGATGGTGCGCATCACCTCTTCCATTTGCGGTTGAGTGAGTTCGATATTTTTAGTGATGTTATTTAAAGCTTGTTGAATATTCATAATCTTGATCGCGCTCGTTATGCGTAAATTTCTAAAAAGTTTTTAAAGATTTGATGACCGTGCTCACTTAAAATGGATTCAGGATGGAACTGCACGCCCTCGACAGGCAATGTCTTATGTTTCACACCCATAATTTCTTCCATGGAGCCATCTTCTTCATTGGTCCAGCAGGTCACTTTCAGGCATTCTGGCAATGTCGCCTGATCAATCACCAGAGAGTGATAGCGTGTTGCAGAAAATGGAGAAGGCAGATTGCTGAAAATCCCTTTATTGCTGTGATACATGTCAGATAAACGGCCATGCATGACTTTTTTCGCACGAATCACATCTCCACCAAAGGCTTGACCAATACTTTGATGTCCAAGGCACACGCCCAATAACGGGATTTTGCCGGCAAAGTGCTGAATCGCAGGAATGGAGATGCCTGCTTCGCTTGGTGAACAGGGGCCAGGACCAATGACAAGATACTTTGGTTGCCATCGCTCGATATCTTCCAATGTAACGGCATCATTACGGACTACTTTTACTTCCTGATTTAACTCGCCAAAATACTGCACGATGTTATAGGTAAAAGAGTCGTAGTTGTCGATCATTAAAAGCATGAGCTAACCTATTGAAATTTGCGCACGTATATGTGCTCGAATAGTCCAAGAATACTCNNCATTTTCTGCTGAACTATTTCTATCATAATGATTTTAGTCAAAATCACTACATGAGAATAAGCTGATTTATTTGTATTTTATGGTGAATAAAATTGATTGAAGATGAGGTGAATAATTTCATGCTATTTTGAAAATATATTACCAGCATGCTACCCATTTAAAGACTTAATATAAGAGCTTAAGTTTATTTTTGTAATAAGCTATCTGTAAGTAAGTATTGTACAGGTTAAATTTGCTTGATTGAAGTTTCGCTTCATAAAGATACATAAAAAAGTGATCACTACAATTTGTTTATTGTCACCAAAATGGCGCAGAGTGTTTCATGTATGTGACCGTTTGAAATATTTTAAGCTTGTATGTTCGAAAAATAAAAAATATATAAATAATAATAGGATAGTCTTTAGTGATGATTTAATCCATGTTGACCCTCAACAACAAAATACTGAATATATTTAATAATGAAATCATTAACATGATAGAGAATCAATTATTAAGAATTTATTTTAAATGAAACTGTTGAATATTCAGGCAAACAGCAAGTAAAACCAGGTTGTTACATAGAGTAAAAAATAAATTCGCACCAATTTGATACACTAAAAGCCACTTTTCAAGTAAATGTTATTATGAGTGTTTGAATATGGTGCATTTACATTTGTACACAGTATAATAGCGACAAAGCAAAAAGCTTAAATCTTCTATTCTGATAAAGAATTCAGTATTTTATCTTTGCTTTTAAAAAGTTGGTACGAGAATTGCTTTATAGACACCAACTACTAACACGCACTTAGCAGGTGCAACAAAAAATCATCGGAGCAAAATGAGCATGGCGAACAAGGTCCTTCAACTCATCCAAGAAAGTAGCGCAAAATGGGTCGATTTTCGCTTTACTGACACTAAGGGTAAAGAGCAACACGTAACTTACCCAGCGGACAGTATTGACGAAGATACATTTGAAGACGGTAAAATGTTTGATGGGTCTTCAATTGCAGGCTGGAAAGGTATCGAAGCGTCAGACATGATCCTTCGTCCAGATGCTGAAACAGGTTTTATCGACCCGTTCTTTGCAGAACCTACAGTTGTCGTGACTTGTGACGTAATTGAGCCATCAACTGGCCAAGGTTATGAACGTGACCCACGCTCTATTGCTCGCCGTGCAGAAGAATACTTAAAATCGACAGGTATCGGTGATACTGCATTCTTCGGTCCAGAACCAGAATTCTTCGTATTTGACGAAGTGAAATGGGACATCGACATGTCTGGCGCGCGCCACACATTGATCGCTGAAGAAGCTGCNNGCGGTTACTTCCCGGTTCCTCCTGTAGATTCTTCACATGACATGCGTGCTGATATGTGTGCGCGTATCGAAGACATCATGGGTCCAGGTCGCGTAGAAGTACATCATCACGAAGTTGCATCTTGCCAGCTTGAAATTGGTGTGAGCTTCAATACGATGGTTCGTAAAGCGGACGAAGTTCAACAGTTCAAATATGCAGTCTGGAACGTTGCGCACCAATACGCTAAGACAGCAACCTTTATGCCTAAACCAATGGTTGGCGATAACGGTTCTGGTATGCACGTTCACATGTCAATCTCTAAAGATGGCAAGAACCTGTTTGCTGGTGATGAATATGCAGGTCTTTCAGAAATGGCGTTGTATTTCATCGGTGGTGTGATTAAACATGCTCGTTCTTTGAATGCGATCACCAACCCTTCTACAAACTCGTACAAGCGTTTAGTGCCACACTTTGAAGCTCCGATTATGCTTGCTTACTCAGCGCGCAACCGTTCTGCTTCAATTCGTATTCCTTATGTTTCAAGCCCGAAAGGCAAACGTATCGAAGCACGTTTCCCTGATCCAATGATGAATCCGTACTTAGGTTTTGCAGCATTGTTGATGGCTGGTCTTGACGGTATTCAAAACAAGATCCACCCAGGTGAAGCTGCTGACAAGAACTTGTATGACCTTCCTCCTGAAGAAGAAGCAAAAATCCCTACAGTGGCTCATAGCCTGGATATGGCGCTTGAAGCTCTTGCAGCGGATCATGATTACCTTCTTAAAGGTGGCGTGTTCACTAAAGAAATGATCGACGCTTATATCGAATTGAAAACTGAAGAAGTACGCCGTTTGAATACAACGACTCATCCAGTTGAATTTGACATGTACTACAGCTTGTAATTCTTTTTAGAGTTTAAAGCTTTAAAAAAACCCGCGCATGTCGCGGGTTTTTT
>DKLL01000235.1:0-320 GCA_002455755.1 Acinetobacter sp. UBA6641 | reverse complement strand
TGAGAAAGGGTTTAAACTCAATTTTTCTGAAGTGACCTATATTGAGATAGGCCGTACGGTAGAAGGTTATAAACAGGCCGAATTTGTAGCGCTTAAAAATCCCGAACTGGCTTTGGATTATGATTATCCCAAAAGTTTTTATTTAAGTGCGGAAGGCTTTATTCTGGTGAAAACACCTCAGGGAAAATTTGAAGTGATTGCCAAGACAGATAGCTGTTAATTTGCTGCATGAATGTGATCAAGCAAAGGGCGAATCACTTGATACCCCTAAGCCTTTGATAAAATTTTTTATAAATTGCGTTAGAATCAATCATCTTAAA
>DKLL01000173.1 GCA_002455755.1 Acinetobacter sp. UBA6641 | reverse complement strand
CCCACGTTAACGTGTGGTTTGTTACGTTCGAACTTAGCCTTAGCCATGAGATCTTCCTTATTAAAATACTTATGGAGGGTTAGCTCCATAAGTGATTTTGGTTTTTAACTATGAATTAGTTTGGGCTTATAGTAATCGAAAGATTACTCGTCGTCACCTTTTTTACCACCAGACTGGAACTTAGAAATGATGCCTTCAGCCACGTTACGTGGAGTCTCTGCATATTTAGCAAATTCCATAGAGTAAGTCGCACGACCTTGAGACATAGAACGCATTTGAGTCGCGTAACCAAACATCTCAGCCAATGGAACTTCAGCACGGATTGCTTTAGTACCACCAGGTAAATCGTCCATACCTTGAACCATACCACGACGACGGTTTAAGTCACCCATGATATCGCCCATGTAGTCTTCTGGAGTTTCTACTTCAACTTTCATGATTGGTTCAAGAAGAACAGGATCTGCTTTCATGAAACCGTCACGGAAGGCATAAGAACCTGCCATTTTGAACGACAATTCGTCAGAGTCGACATCGTGGTAAGAACCGTCGAACAATGTCGCTTTGATACCCACAACAGGGTAACCAGCCAAGACACCATTCTTCATACGTTCTTGAATACCTTTATCAACCGCACCGAAGAATTCTTTAGGTACTACACCACCTACAACTTCTTCAGCGAATTCGTATTCTTTACCAGTTTCGTCAACGTCAATTGGTTCTAAACGAACATATACGTGACCGAATTTACCTTTACCACCAGTTTGACGTACGAATTTACCTTCTTGCTCAACAGTCTTTTTGATTGTTTCGCGGTAAGCAACCATTGGTTTACCAATGTTCGCTTCAACGTTGAATTCACGTTTCATACGGTCAACAAGGATGTCAAGGTGAAGCTCACCCATACCAGCAATAATCGTTTGACCAGATTCTTCGTCTGTGCGTACACGGAACGATGGATCTTCTTTAGCCAAACGACCTAAAGCGATAGACATTTTTTCTTGGTCAGCTTTAGTCTTAGGCTCTACAGCTAAAGAAATTACTGGTTCAGGGAATTCCATACGCTCAAGTGTAATGATGTTTTTCTCATCACACAGTGTATCACCAGTAGTAACGTCTTTAAGACCTACACATGCAGCGATGTCACCAGCACGGATTTCTTCAACGTCTTGACGTTCGTTCGCATGCATTTGCACGATACGGCCGATACGTTCACGTTTAGATTTCACTGGGTTATATACTGGGTCACCTTGTTTAAGCACACCAGAATAAACACGTACGAAAGTCAGGTTACCTACGAATTTGTCGTTCATGATTTTGAACGCAAGCGCAGAGAACGGAGCTTCGTCAGATGCTTCACGAACAGCTTTAGTTTCAGCTTTGTCGTCAAGAATACCTTCGATTGCTTTAACTTCAGTCGGTGATGGCAAGAATTCAATCACAGCATCCAACATACGTTGAACACCTTTGTTTTTGAACGCAGAACCACAAAGCATTGGTTGAATTTCACAAGCCAAAGTTTGAGCACGAAGACCAGCAATGATTTGTTCTTTCGACAAGTCGCCATTGTTCAAGTATTCATCCATCAACTCTTCAGAAGCTTCAGCCGCAGCTTCAACCATGTTGGTGCGCCATTCTTCAGCAGTTGCTTGAAGA
This sequence comes from Acinetobacter sp. UBA6641, assembly GCA_002455755.1. Taxonomy (GTDB): domain Bacteria; phylum Pseudomonadota; class Gammaproteobacteria; order Pseudomonadales; family Moraxellaceae; genus Acinetobacter. The sequence goes on along the minus strand of DKLL01000173.1, from coordinate 2,840 downwards.
TCAGCAGGAATATCGCCATATTCGAATTGCATACCTTGAGATGCTTCATCCCAAATGATTGATTTCATTTCGATTAGGTCGATTACGCCTTGGAAGTTATCTTCAGCGCCAACCGGGATAACAACAGGTACAGGGTGAGCACCTAGACGAGTTTTCATTTGCTCAACAACACGGAAGAAGTTGGCACCGGTACGGTCCATCTTGTTCACGAATGCTAAACGAGGTACTTGGTATTTGTTCGCTTGACGCCATACAGTTTCAGACTGAGGTTGTACACCACCTACAGCACAGTAAACCATACATGCACCGTCAAGAACACGCATAGAACGCTCAACTTCAATTGTGAAGTCAACGTGTCCCGGGGTATCAATTACGTTGATACGGTGTTGGTCGAACTGATTGCCCATACCAGACCAGAAACAAGTTGTAGCAGCAGAAGTAATGGTAATACCACGTTCTTGCTCTTGTTCCATCCAGTCCATAGTTGCTGCACCGTCGTGTACTTCACCTAGTTTGTGAGATACACCTGTGTAGAACAAGATACGTTCTGAAGTGGTCGTTTTACCAGCATCAATGTGAGCTGAGATACCAATGTTACGGTAACGAGAAATTGGGGTTTGACGAGCCATGATTTCTTGCATTCCTAAATTTTGTTGTTTAAAACAGGACGCTTTAAGTTGCTAGCAACTTAAACCGCTTTGATGACAAAGGTGTGAAACACCGCTATCACCCTCCTGAATAGGGCCTGTTTTATCCGCTTAGAAACGGTAGTGAGAGAAGGCTTTGTTGGCTTCAGCCATACGGTGCACATCTTCACGTTTTTTAATCGCTGAACCCTTACCTTCAGCTGCATCAAGCAACTCGCCAGCAAGACGTAAAGCCATTGTTTTTTCAGAACGCTTAGCAGCAGCGTCTACTAACCAGCGCATAGCTAGGGCAGTACGACGGGATGGGCGTACTTCCATAGGCACTTGATAAGTAGCACCACCAACACGGCGTGCTTTTACTTCGACCATAGGACGAACTTTTTCAAGAGTAGTCTCGAAAAATTCTACCGGATCTACTTTAGATTTTTCTTGAACGCGGTCTAAAGCACCGTAAACGATACTTTCAGCAATAGATTTTTTACCATCTTGCATTACGTGGTTCATGAATTTAGCGATTGTTTGGCTGCCGAACTTAGGATCCGGAAGGATTTCACGGGCAGCGACTACGCGACGTCTTGGCATTTTAATACACCTATAAATATGACACTTCAGGTTTATCCAGCATGAGTACAAAGTGTCATGTACTGTTCGCTGGCCTTACTACACGTCGCTTGAATTTCACAAAATTAAATGCAGAAATCAGACAAGCGAGACGATAAAGGATTGCGGCTCTACGTTTTTAAGAAACTAATCTAAAAAGATTATTTCTTAGGACGTTTAGTACCGTATTTAGAACGAGACTGGTTACGATCTTTAACACCAGCGCAGTCTAAAGAACCACGAACGGTATGGTAACGTACACCTGGTAAGTCTTTAACACGACCACCACGGATAAGCACAACACTGTGCTCTTGCAGGTTATGGCCTTCACCACCGATATAGCTTGATACTTCAAAACCAGAAGTTAAGCGAACACGGCAAACTTTACGCATTGCTGAGTTAGGTTTTTTAGGTGTAGTTGTGTAAACACGTGTACAAACACCACGACGTTGTGGACAAGCCTTCAACGCAGGAACTTTTGATTTTTCAATCAAAGTCGTACGACCCTTACGGATCAACTGATTTGTTGTTGCCATTTGGCAATTCTCCCGTTAATAAAAAGCCTCAAAAAAATACCACTTTTTGAGGGCACACAATTGTAAGCGAAGATAGAAAAATGGTCAATATTCGAGGCCATGTCAAATATTGACCACTCAGCTATATATTGGTCAGTAGACGCTTTTTTAAAGACTCAATTCCAGACTTTTATGCACTCTATTTTGTAACTTTTTTCTTGGTTGGCTTAGGTGTTTCATTCTGTTCGGATTCTGAGGCAGCGTGTTGCCCATTTGCTGAACTCACCCCTTCAGTATCTGCCTGCGTATAGTCGTCTATTTCCGACTCATCTAGCGGTATGGCGGTTTTTTGCGGTTTCACCTGTGCATGTGGTTCTACCATGTGTTCAGCCAAATCCTCCAGTCCTTGTTCTACTCGCTGATCTTTGCGCTCGTCATTTATGCTTGCATCATCAGCTTTCTTTTTAATGGTGACTTTGGCAATAGCGTCATTTCCTTCCACCGGAATGTCCTGATCCAGTTTAAGCTCACCTGGATTTAGTTCACTTTTAGTAAAAGGATTTAATAATTTTGGCGTTGCCTGTGCCAACAATTCCATGGATTTCTCATAAGCTGCAACAGGAGATAGATCCACTCCTTCATGCTGTTGCAAATAGCTTCTGGCATTGGAAAATATCTGCTGCGCTTTCTGGTTGACCTCTTCTACCATTTTCCAGCTATAGGCTGCACTTATACCCGCCCCAGCAACTGGAGTTAACTTACTGATCAATGAAACTTTAGGCAGATGATTTAACCAGTGCCATTTCATTTGGCCATTTTCATTGACCAGCCATTTCTTGAGTGGCTCCGCATTAGTACTGGAACCCAGCAGGTTTTGTAATTGCGCGGTATCATTGCTTTGCAGCATGTTCGACACCATTTTTAATGCCATCAATACACTCTGTTTTTCAGCAATCTGACTCAAGTCAATTTGTTTAAATACAAACTGAACAATATCGTGTTCCGTATCTTTATTCAGCTCAAAGCCATAGGCACGTCCTACCTGATAAATCGTGCGTAAAGACATAATCAAGGACAA
>DKLL01000127.1 GCA_002455755.1 Acinetobacter sp. UBA6641 | reverse complement strand
TGAAATGTCAACAGACCCTAATGTAATGCGGCTTTTTCTTATTGCAATGTTCAATACCCAAAATACTGATCGGTAGATAATCTTCCTGCTTAAACTCTGCCAGAACTTTGACCGCCACACTATGATCCAGTTTTTCACCGACCAGATCGACCGTCATTTTCCGTCCTAAAAAGCGGAAACATGGAATACTTTGATTAAAATCGACCACCTCCAATTCATCATCAATCACATAACGGATCAAACCAGAACCTGTAGTAATCACCGGACTGACGATATCACCTGCTTTGAGTTGCCAAGCCGGTACGACCTGTTCAGTGTCTTGCAAAATAAATTCATAAAAATGTGATTGATAGCTCAATGGAAAACGATCTGCAAATGGAAGGGTGACCACACCTTCTGTTGCCCATAAACCTTTGCCTTCAAAAGCAACATTTGCCATCCGTTCTTGTAAATCTTTCGCCCAACGTTCAGCACTTTCAGTGTCCCAACTGGAAATCAGGGTTAATTTCGACCAGAGCTCTTTCCAGGCCAATGGATCCTGTAAATTGAGTCGCTGCAATTTATAACTTTGTTCGGATGATTTGGGTGCCGGCAAATAATTCAGACCTTGACGTGACCATTGACCGGTTTTTAATACCGTGACAATTTCTTCCTGATATTGCTCAATAATATCGAGCAACTGTAGGGCAAATGTCGGACTCCAGACTGAAATCATGCCTAAATTTTTATCTGCCACCAAAAATACAGCTGTAGCAAACATGGCATCATCAGCAGACTCTGCCAGCGCAATATCCGTAGGCACGGATTGGGTGACTTTACTCAATATCCGTTTGGAAAAATTAAGTAGAGCACTGTCATCATTAAGATTACTATTTTCTAAAAGTTTGCGCTGGCTTTCTGGCAACCAAGATACTGACTAATAATGGGTTGAATTTTTTAATTGTGGATGCTGGCGATATAAATTGCTTAACCACAATCCAATCGCCTCATCCAGCTCATTCAAGAAAGATTGTGTATAAGGAATAAATTTCAACGCTTCGCTTGAACCACTGGTCGGCTGAAAACGTACAATTTTCTCTGCACCTAAACAGTTTTTTCCGATTTGCCGAGATTGTTCAATTTTTTCTTTCCAGTCTGCATATCGTGTCAAAGGATAGTGTTCTGCAAAGCTCTCATAACTCAGACTTTTTGATGTATGTTGTTTTAAAAACTGATCCAGTTTTTGACGTTGCACCATTTCCAAATCATTCGCCTGCTGCCGATAGCGGTTGAAGGCTTTTCGGCAGGCGAATTCCAATACTTGATGTGAAGCGGAAAGCAATAAACCCATCGTTAAGCCACCTTAGAATCTGAGTCCGAGGCGATATGCAAAGGACGGCTTTTATAATGATTTTTACTATCGTATTTGCTTTCACTAGTATTTTTACTCGGGAAATGATGCACATAACGGTATAAATCACTCCAGCGCAATTCACCAATACAAGGTAATTCCGTCCCTTCTACCCAAGTTGGATTCCTGTCTTCAAAAAATGCCATCTTGAATTTTTTTTCACGTACGTCTTTAGTAATGGGTGCTACATCTGCTTTTAAAGGCTGATAGTCATCACCAAAATTCAGCAAGCCTGTAGATTTCTCGCAATATTCAGAAAAGTATTGATGACAATAAGACTCTACAAAGTCTTTTAAATGAAGATTTTTTTTCATCATGGTGCGGATAATAACTATAAAAATTATTAACCAACAGCAAATAGGTTTTGAATCCTTTAGAAATCAAGATCCAGTAAAGAGGTTTTAATGGATAACGTATTTTAAAGGTCACGATATAAGGAAACATGGCACGGGTTAAAGCCCTGTTGTCTCAATATTCTTTTTCAATAATGGTATCACCACTAAAAAAAGCATGCTGGGCTCTACCATTAACCACAAAATCGCGCTCCATTACGGTAGAAAAGCCAACGATTTTTTTGGTTTTAGGCTCCATGATCAGAAAAACACCGGTTTTTTCTAAAAAGTCACGTTCAAAAATTTCATAATGAGTATTGGCATAATATTTTTGATAAATATCACACATAAGCTTGAGTTCTCGAATTGTTACTGGGCTGCATTTTTTATACGCACTATAGGGCTCATTTTTGGGCAGACCAATCAGCTTCAATTCGATCATAATTACTATTCCATGTAACCTCCTCTCAGGAAGACAATACTATTTTTGTTTTAACTGATTTTTTATACAAGTGTATTTATATAAGGCGACGCTATTCTATGATTTAAAAAGTTGAGAAATCAAATAAAGTCAGATGAATTTTACAAAGATATGATAAAGATTAATAAGAAAAAACCCAGCCAAAGCCAGGTCTCTTCTGTGTTTTTATCTTTCAGTACAATCAAGTGATTAACTTAATTTCATTTTTTCAAACTCAAGATGACCATTTTCAGCTTTGACTAAAATAGTATCGCCCGGTAGAAAATCACCACTCAGGATTTTTTGCGCCAATGTATTTTCTACTTGTTGCTGGATAGCACGCTTTAACGGACGAGCACCATACACCGGGTCAAAACCAGCCTCAATCAATTGGTCAAATGCAGTGTCATCCACTGAAAGACGCATGTCTTTTTCACTTAAACGTGCACGCAAACGGTCCAGCTGAATATCGGCAATACCACGAATCTGGGCTTTTTTCAGTGAATGGAACACCACCAGCTCATCAATACGGTTAATAAATTCCGGACGGAAGTGTTGCGATACAGCACCCATCACCACTGCACGAACTTCATCATCAGATGCGTTATCGCCCAATTCACGGACATCTTGCGAACCCAGATTGGAAGTCAACACAATGACCGTATTTTTGAAGTCCACCACACGACCTTGCGAGTCGGTTAAGCGGCCATCATCGAGCACTTGCAGCAAGATATTAAATACATCTGGATGCGCTTTCTCGACCTCATCGAATAACACTACGCTATAAGGCTTACGGCGTACCGCTTCAGTCAAGATACCGCCCTCTTCATAACCGACGTATCCTGGAGGCGCACCGACCAGACGGCTGACTGAATGTTTCTCCATGAACTCACTCATGTCAATACGTACCATGGCATCATCACTGTCAAACAGGAAGTTTGCCAAAGCCTTGGTCAATTCAGTTTTACCTACCCCGGTCGGACCAAGGAACAGGAACGAGCCACTTGGACGGTTTGGATCAGACAATCCTGCACGAGAACGGCGCACTGCATTCGATACCGCTACTACAGCTTCATCTTGCCCGACCACACGGTTATGCAGGAATTCTTCCATATGCAGCAATTTTTCGCGCTCACCTTGCAACATTTTTGCAACTGGAATGCCGGTGGCAGCACTGACCACTTCAGCAATTTCATTTTCAGTGACTTTGGTACGAATCAGTTTTGGCTCTTCGTTGTTTTCTTCAGCCACTTCTTCAGCATCCAGACGTTTTTGCAACTCCGGGATCACGCCATATTGCAAACGGCTGGCTTCCGCCAAGTCACCTTCGCGCTGGGCTTTTTCAAATGCGGTACGTGCCTTGTCTAATTCCACTTGCGCCTGGCTAGTACCCTCAACCAGTCTTTTCTCAGCAATCCACTGTTCTTCCAGATCGCTATATTCACGCTGAACTTCTTCAATCTGTTTTTCCAAATAAGTGACTTCAGCTTTGCTGACTGAATCTTCATCTTGCTTGACTGCTTCCAGCTGCATTTTCAATTGAATCAAACGGCGGTCTAAACGGTCGAGTGGCTCAGGTTTTGAGTCAATTTCCATTTTGATGCGTGAAGCTGCTTCATCAATCAGGTCAATAGCTTTATCTGGCAATTGACGGTCAGTGATATAACGGTGCGACATTTTCGCTGCGGCAATAATGGCAGAGTCCAGAATCTGCACACCATGATGGGTGGCATATTTCTCTTTCAAGCCACGCAGAATTGCAATGGTATCTTCCACGCTTGGTTCATCGACCAATACTTTCTGGAAACGGCGTTCCAAGGCAGCATCTTTTTCGATGAACTGGCGATATTCATCCAGCGTGGTTGCACCGACACAGCGCAGCTCACCTCGTGCCAGCGCAGGTTTCAGCATATTGCCAGCATCCATCGCGCCTTCGCCCTTACCTGCACCCACCAGTGTATGTAATTCATCAATAAAGAGGATGATTTCGCCTTCATGTTTGGCCAGGTCTTTCAGAACTGCTTTTAAGCGCTCCTCAAACTCACCGCGATATTTTGCCCCAGCCAGCAATGAACCCAAGTCCAAAGATAGATCGCGTTTTCCTTTAAGTCCTTCAGGAACTTCGCCAATGACAATACGCTGCGCTAGACCTTCAACAATTGCCGTTTTACCGACACCAGGTTCACCAATCAGCACCGGGTTATTTTTGGTACGGCGTGACAAGACCTGAATGGTGCGACGGATTTCTTCATCACGGCCAATCACAGGGTCCAGTTTGCCGGACATGGCACGTTCAGTTAAGTCTATGGTGTATTTATTGAGTGAATCACGTTGATCTTCATGGGTATTACTCATGACTTTTTCGCCACCTCGGATATTTTCGATTGCTTTGCGTAAACCTTCAGTGGTTACGCCGACATTATTTAATAAAGTTTTGGTTGCACCGGTTTCCGCTAAAGCAAGTAGCACCCAGTCGGTAGATAGAAACTCATCCCCGGCTTTTTGTGCATAGCTGTCTGCCAAGTTTAAAGCTCTTACCGCCTCAGGATTTAAATTGATGTCGCCGGTTGGATTCGCGATGGTGG
>DKLL01000234.1 GCA_002455755.1 Acinetobacter sp. UBA6641 | reverse complement strand
CTTCACGCCTTTTTCTTCTTCTATACGGCACACTTCACTAACCAGCCGTTCTGCAACCCCACGTCCACGGTTGGCCGGGTGTACCACAATATTTTCCAGCGTCCGGCTTTCCCCCTGTCCGGTACACCAAATTGCCCCAATCAGTTTAGTATTAAATTCTGCTGTGTAAACTAATGTATACTGAGCCAAGTTTTGCTCTAGTTGTTCAATGGCATCCTGCCCATCTCCAAATTCCGGGCTAGTGTCATACAGTCGCTCAAGCTGGCTGCGCACTTCGTCATTTTCTAGTGAAGTATAAGCGTGTACGGTAATAGGCATTGATTAACCCTCCTGAGCAATCTAATATGCGGGGACTTCGTCGCCGCGAAAAAACATTTTACATCATCATTTTTGACGTTTTTGAGGAACGTGTCTATGACGCAACGTATCAGTGAAGTGGTAAGAAACACTAACGAAACCAAAATCCGAGTTCGTGTGAATCTTGATGGTACAGGTCAAGGCACTCTCAATACTGGTGTCCCATTTTTAGATCATATGATTGATCAAATCAAGCGACACGGCTTATTTGACATTGACATTCATTGTGATGGTGACCTGGAAATTGATGACCATCACACCGTAGAAGACTGTGGTATCACCCTGGGACAGGCATTTGCCCAGGCACTGGGTGATAAAAAAGGCTTACGTCGTTATGGTCACTTCTATGCCCCACTGGATGAATCTTTAAGCCGTGTTGTGGTTGATTTATCTGGTCGTCCGGGTTTATGGATGGATATTCCATTTACTCGTGCCCGTATTGGTACTTTCGATGTTGATCTATTCTCTGAATTTTTTCAAGGTTTTGTAAATCACGCCTTAATGACGCTGCACATTGACAACCTGAAAGGTAAAAACAGCCATCACCAGATTGAAAGCGTGTTTAAAGCATTTGCCCGTGCACTCCGTATGGCCTGTGAGGTCGATCCACGTGCAGAAAATACTGTTGCTTCAACCAAAGGTAGTTTGTAATGACCCGTATCGCCCTTCTTGACTATGGCATGGGAAATTTACACTCTGCAGCCAAAGCCCTGGAACATGTCGGCGCAACTGTAGATGTCACCAATGATCCCAAACTGATTGCCCAGGCTGATAAAATCGTCTTTCCGGGTGTCGGTGCCATGCGTGACTGTATGCAAGGCATGCATGAAGCAGGTATTGATGAAGTGGTACGCCATGCCGTGTTCAACAAGCCTGTGCTGGCGATCTGTGTCGGCATGCAGGCGTTGATGCAACGTTCTGAAGAAAATGGCGGTTCAGATGCGCTGGGCATTTTTGCCGGTGAAGTGAAACGCTTTCCGGATATGGACGGTTTAAAAGTGCCGCACATGGGCTGGAACCAGGTGCATCAGGCTGACCCAAGTCACCCGATGTGGAAAGACATTGAACAGGATGCACGTTTCTATTTTGTGCATAGTTTCTATGTTGAACCGCAAGATAAAAGCATTGTGGCAGCCACCTGTGACTATGGTTTAGAGTTCTGCACGGCGTTGCATAAAGACAACCTGTTCGCGACCCAGTTCCATCCGGAAAAGAGTCATACTGCCGGTTTGCAATTGCTGAAAAACTTTGTGGAATGGGATATCTAAACATTTATTGCTAGATATTTTAAAAGCTCAACCATGGTTGGGCTTTTTTATTTTATGATATATAACAATATAATTTTATTTAAATTTTTAAAATGATCCAATTTCAATATTTTCCTAGATCAGAACCCTCTACACGAAAGTTATTAGATGTTGTTTCCGTATTTCAACAATATGCAAATGCTATTAACTCCCATACAAATAGTTTAAAGAGTAATGAAGTGCTTTTAACTATCGTAGATGGATTAGAAGATATTGGCTTTAAAGTTGAGAAAACTAAATTAGCAGAAGATAAAATTCCCGTTCCTGTTCTCTTTGGATATAACAATCAACCTTCAAAAAGTTTCTTGGCTGATGCAATTCATTTCAATGAAAGAATCGTGATAGAAGTAGAGGCTGGACGTGCAGTTGTTAATAATCAATTTCTAAAAGATATATTCCAGGCCAGTATGATGGTTGATATTGAATATCTTGTTTTAGCTGTTCGAAATACTTATCGAGGTTCAGACGATTTCCAAAAGGTATATCATTTTCTAGATACACTTTACACATCTCAAAGAATTAAACTCCCTTTAAAAGGTATTTTAGTCATTGGGTATTGAAGCCTATATGCTTTTGCCTAAACTCGGAAAAACCATTAAGCTGATTTCAGACCAGTTAGCTATTGATGATTATGGAAGAGCCCCTACTTCACACCCTGCCCAGTAAAGAACAAATTCAGGCCTTCCCTTTATTTCAGAATCTTCCATCAACACAGATTCAGGTCATTCACAGCCTGGAACAATGTCATGCTTTGGAAGCAGAATTAACACACTCTGCAGTACTTGGTTTCGATTCTGAATCCAAGCCCACATTTAGAGTCGGTGAAATTTCCACGGGTCCACATCTGATTCAGCTGGCGACCTTGGACAAAGCCTACCTGTTCCAAATGAATGATCAGATTTGGGAATTTTTAAAGCCGATTTTTGCCAGCCGCGACCAGATTAAAGTCGGCTTTGGCTTAAAAAATGATGCCCATCTGTTCCGTAAAAAAGGCATTGAACTGAACAGCGTGATTGAACTGTCGAAATGCTTTTCTGCCTTTGGCTTTAGCAATCCGATGGGACTGAAAAATGCCATGGCGCTTCTATTTCAAGTGAACTTTCCCAAAAGTAAAAAAACCAGCACCTCGAACTGGGCACGCAAAACGCTGACTCCCCAGCAGATTGACTATGCCGCTGCCGATGCCTATGCCCCGGTTTTAGTGTTTGAAGAATTATTACGCTTAGGCTTACTCCCCAAACATATTCCCAATACCACATTAAAGTTGCGCATTCGCCCCAGCAAAATAAAAGCTGAAACTGGTGCTTAGAGATTTGCCAATACTTTGTTAAGATGGAACACAATGAATTCAATAAGATTAGGCAAGGAGCGAAAGCATGCTGATCATCCCNNGCTTTCGCAGGTACACCGATTCACAAACCTGTGGTGGAAGCAATTGCCAAAGCGCAACCAGAACTGCCTATTCAAATTGGCGGTGGTATCCGCTCCCTGGAAACCATTGAACATTATTTGGATGCCGGTGTGTCTTTTGTGATTATTGGCACCAAAGCAGTTCAAAATCCTGAATTTGTTGAAGAAGCATGCAAAAAATTTGCCGGTCACATCATTGTCGGTATTGATGCCATGAACGGCATGGTGGCAACTGATGGCTGGGCAAACGTGACAGATGTCAAAGCAAGAGATTTGGCTAAACGTTTTGCCGATGCTGGCGTATCAAGCATTGTCTATACCGACATTGCACGTGACGGCATGATGCAGGGTGTAAACATCGAACAAACCGTCAATTTGGCGACGTATTCAGGCCTGCCTGTGATTGCATCTGGTGGCGTGACCAATCTGGACGATGTGCGCAATTTGAAAGGCCAGCCGGGCATTTTAGGTGCCATTACCGGTCGTGCCATTTACGAAGGCACGCTGAATCTTCGTGAAGCGCAATTATTGTTAGATGAACAATCACTTTAATTCCGTGATGTATCTGCAAGAGGTCTTCGGACCTCTTTTTTATTTTTCAGATGATCAAATAAATTTCTCCCTCGTATAGCTATGTCAAATGCTCCATCCTGGATAACATCCAGAGCCCCTCAACTTGCCCTGATTTTGATTACCGTGATTTGGGGCGGCTCATTTATTACCGTGCAATACGGCTTAAACTTTGCCAGTCCGATGTTTTTTGTCGGCTGTCGTTTTGCTGCAGCCATGCTGTTTGTTAGTCTTTTTTCCTGGAAAGATTTAGCTGGAATCCGGCTGAAAGAAATTGCCGCAGGGGCTTTGATTGGTCTGGTGATTGCCTTGGGTTATGGCACGCAAACCATTGGGCTGCAAAGCATCAGCAGCAGTGAATCCGCTTTCCTGACAGCTCTCTATGTACCTCTGGTGCCGATTCTTTTATGGCTATTGTTCCGTAAAACCCCGCAATTCATGACCTGGTGCGGAGCAGCGCTGGCCTTTTTAGGTCTGGTCTTTTTAACCGGCAATGGTTTTGGTGCAATCCAGCTGAACTTTGGCCAGATCATTACCATTCTCGGTTCAATCGCGATTGCCATGGAAATTATTCTGATCGGATTGTTTGCCGGTAAAGTCAATGTGCGGCGTGTCACCGTGATTCAACTCGGTTTTGCCTCGCTGTTTGCCTTTAGCATGATGCCCTTAGCAGGTGAAAGCTGGAATCCGGCGTTGTCCTGGCCACTCTTGATCATTTTAACTGGTTTAGGTTTTGCCAGTGCAGCCATTCAACTGGTGATGAACTGGGCACAACGTGCAGTCGACCCTGCTCAGGCTGCCATTATCTATTCAGGCGAGCCGGTTTGGGCTGCCTTAATTGGTCGTATTGCGGGTGAGCGTTTGCCCTTACTGGCCATTCTTGGTGGGGTATTGGTGGTTTTAGGGGTAATTGTGAGTGAATGGCGGCCGAAGTTTTTGAAGAAACGTGAGGAAGTACGTTCTTAAAATGTTTACTCACCCTAGCCCTCTCCCTGAGGGAGAGGGAACAGCGCTATTATAGATTCCTAACCATCCATACTTACATATTAAAAATTCTAATTTTCAAAGAATATTTCCCCCTCGTTTAAGGAGGGGATTAGGGGGAGGTTCATTAAAAGATTATAATAAATTCGACTACAGCACATAAAAAAGGTGGCAATAGCCACCTTCATTTTCTAGATCAGTTGTTATTGATACATCGGCTGATTATCATTCAGGCGAATCATACCGCGAATGGCGCGATAGACAATCCAGATCCAGGAGACACCAATCACAACCAGGCAGAATGCACTTGCCCCTAAGGCAACTCCAGTAAATACATCCATGTTTTCACCGATAAAAAACAGGAAAATAAAAGGAATAAAAGCTAGAATATTCCAGAATAAATACCACCAGAAGGTACGAATCTGCCAGGTAAAATGGCTTTCAAAAATGGAACCGCGCACATCATTACGTTTCATGTAATTAATAATCAGCGCAATAACGGCCAATAAACCACCGGTAAAAATAGCAATACTATAAAGGATATAAAGAACTAAAGTCAGGCTACGGTTGGGATCTTGATCGATAGAATAATTCATTGTTATACCTTACTAAAGTCATTGTTCTCCTTAAAATTTCAGTACATTAAAAGGAGAAATCAGCCATAAAATCAAAAGTATGTTCAAGGCTATAGTACAAAAGTAAATCTTTCTAAACGGTTGTTTTTGTGTTTTATGCCGCAGTTTTTCCTGAGCCAGCCATGCCGTAGGCCAGCCGCCAAGAAAAGACAAGACATGCAGGGCCTGTTCGGGTACGCGGCGATTACCCTGCAAGGCCGCTTCTTTATCTTGGGCATACATCCAGTAAGTGATGGCATTAATCACGCTAATAAATAACAGCACCATGCCACTTAATAAGCCGACTATGGTAAATACAGCCAAAGCCAGAATATAACCGACACAGGCAATTTGCATCGGTTTTAGTTTTTGCGCAGGTTGATTGGAATTTTTCGGCTTGCTTACTTTTTTTTGAGTTTGTGAGGCTTTCAGATAAGTGACCTGCTGGGCGCGATAACGCCCATCCCCATCCAGCAATACGGTATATTCAAGTGCACAACCGACGATCGGACGGGGTCCCTGACGCATGAAATCCTTGATGTGTAAAAACACGCGATCTTTCGAGGCATCATTGGGCTGAATAAAGCCGTAGCCTTTGTCATCATACCATTCGACCAATCGCCCCTGATCACGCATTTTTATATCCTATCTCAAGCCGTCACAAATTTTAGTCGTTCCACAAGCATATTGCGCATTTCCAAAGGATTTTTCTGAAGAATATCATCTCCAGTACGTCCTTGTTGTGCATTTTTTTGTGCGACTTGTAAACGCATGAGCCAAAAACGTGCCGCTGCCATAGCCAAGTAAATTTCCAGACAGGATTTTTCATCCTGAGTCAGTGGACGCACCGTTTCATAGGCTTCTAAAAAGGCTTGGGCTTTCCCTTCATTTAAATAAACCTCAGGATATTCGGTGCAGAAGTCATTTAAGGTAATCGCAATATCAAACAGGAATTCATCTTTATTCAGCTCGTAAAAATCCAGAATTCCTTTTAACTCATTACCCTCGAATAAGGTATTGTCACGGAACAAATCAGAATGAATAAAGCCTTTGGGACGGTTTGGATACACCGCCGTAAGTGCCTNNATTTGGATAGACTGCAGTGAGCGCATCATACAGCCCCAACAATTCACCAAGCAAAATAGAATCTGCCGGATTTAACGTCGGTTTTAACTCTTTCGCCACCTGCAACCAGTAATCATGGTTACGATATTCGGCACGTTCCAGAGGGAAATCCTGTAAGGCAAGATGGATTTTCGCCTGAGCAGTGGCAATGGCCTGTGCCTGTTCCAGCGTTGCTGGCATGGGATGTTTACCCAGCATCCGTGGCGCAATCTGCGCAGGCTTCTCTTTTAAAGTATGAATGGCCTTGCCCGCATAATTTAGCGGTACCGGCACAGCCAACCCCTGTTGACCCAAATGTTCCAGTACCGGAACCAGCTCCGCTGCGCCTTGTTCATCCATTTCTTCAAATACGGTCAGCACATACTGCTTTGCATTTTCACAGACTAAAAAATAGTTTGTATTCTGAATACCTCCTTGAATCGGAATCAGCTCAACCACCTCCAATCCATAAGGTGCTGCAAAAGCCTGAACTTCCTGTAAAGTCAAAGTGGTATAAACCGACATAGAAAACCTGCGAAAAAACTTACATAATTTTGATAGAATACCTGCTACAACTACCAAGGTGTAGCACCTTCGTGGCGAAGTTTCATAATCGGCTGTTATTTTTGGAAAAAATTATGCTTGCTAAACGTATTATTCCTTGCCTTGACGTAGATAATGGTCGAGTGGTGAAAGGTGTACAGTTCCTTGATATTCGTGATGCAGGCGATCCGGTCGAAGTAGCACGCCGTTATAACGAACAGGGTGCCGATGAAATCACCTTCCTGGACATTACCGCAACCTCAAGCGGCCGCGATACCACGTATCGTACCGTTGAACGCATGGCAGAAAGCGTGTTTGTACCTTTAACTGTGGGTGGCGGTGTGCGCAAGGTGGAAGATATCCGCCTGTTGCTGAATGCCGGCGCAGATAAAGTCAGCATTAACTCGGCTGCGGTGTTTAACCCGGAATTTGTGCAGGAAGCTTCACAGCGCTTTGGGGCACAATGTATTGTAGTCGCCATTGATGCCAAGAAAACTGGCGACAATAAATGGGAAATTTTTACCCATGGTGGCCGTAAACCGACCGGGATTGATGCCATTGAATGGGCAGTGAAAATGGCCGATTACGGCGCGGGCGAACTTTTAATTACCTCTATGGATGCCGATGGTACCAAAGCCGGTTATGACCTGGCATTAATGCGTAAGATCAATGACCGTGTCACCATTCCAACCATTGCTTCTGGTGGTGTGGGCAACTTGCAGCATTTGGCCGATGGCATTTTAAAAGGCGGTGCCGATGCGGTACTTGCAGCCTCTATTTTCCACTTTGGTCAATACACCATTCCCGAAGCCAAACAATATCTGGCTGCTCAAGGGATTGAAATGCGTCTCTAAGTGCTCNNCTATAAACCAAGAAAACTACAGCGCGGTTTCTTGAAAGAAAAACAATAAAATGACATATACAGTGACTCATCAAGTTAATTAGGCCAACCTGATTTCGAAAACAAATATATAACACAAGAGTAACAAAAACATTGACCATTAATGCCGAAAAGATTGACAAATTACGACAAGATCTCGGCAGTCGTGACTTCCGGCTATTTTATCGAGATATCATCCTGATCGATAAAATTCACCCTTCACTCTCTGAAAAAAAAAATAATTAATTACCCGGTTTTTCCACCCATTTTGCCGGAAAATAACGCTTAGTTATGCCGTTCAACAGATTTGAAACTGTGCCGGGAAGCAAAATGCCCAGGGGATTTTGCTCCTGCAATTCTGGCGATGAAATGACCCGAGTTCCCAGAATGTAAT
>DKLL01000251.1 GCA_002455755.1 Acinetobacter sp. UBA6641 | reverse complement strand
CTTCAAATGCTAATCTAAGAATTTATTAATTAGCCTGCTCTGCCAGCCATGACATAAATTTCTGGCGTTCCGCTTTATTTGCTTTTTGCCATAATTGAATCAGTTGCTGATCAGCAGTTACTCCTGAAGGTGACTCACTAGAAGGAACTGCCACCACTTTTGATTGCACTGCTGCTTGTGTATATACAGGTGCTGGCTGATTCTGCAAAGCTGTTTTCTTTTGAGTCAAATCGGTAGTTTTTGAGAATATGCCTTGTGCCAACCATGGTTTTGGCTCGGTATTTGCACCCACCTGCTGCACCAGCATCTGATTATTTTTATCAAACAATGCAACTATAGGTTGTTCGGCATATTTTTTGGCCGCTTCAAAATTTGCCGGTGCATTGACTAGCTCCAGTCGATATTCTCCACCATCTTGTAAAATGGGCGTGCGTATAGTTACTACAGATGATTTTACAATATCGTGCTCACCATTTAAATGTTCAAAATACTGGGTGTAACGGACACTAATATTGCTAGTACCTGCATCCACCTTGTATTGATTGTTCTTGGCACGGAATAATCCCGTATTAACTTCCTGATCATTCACCGCTAGAATTTTAATTTCTTCTGATGCTGAAATGGTGACTGCTGAAAATGCAGCACCACTTACCATTAATGCAGCTGCAGCAAAAGTTAATTTTAGACTCATTCCACCATCTCTTCTTTGAATATTAAAAATAAATTGCACTATGCAATTAACAAATGACAATTTTATGACAAAGCTATTTTTAGTACAGCTGTATTTTCAAGACTTTGTTGAGATAAGCTTTGCAGCTTAATTGATTTACTTATCATTCGCTTTATCAATAAAAAGAGTGCTATTTCAGTACTCTCTTAACCTCACTTAAATGAAACATTCATCAGTCAAATCTTTTGAAACGAATATTATCATCAAGAAATGTTTTTTCTCCGGCTGGTGCTTCAATTGAACCAAATACCAGTTCAGCACGTAATTTCCAGTTTTTAGGAATATCAAAGGCTGCTGCCACTTCATCATCAATCACGGGATTGTAATGCTGCAATGAGGCGCCAATATGCTGTTCTGCCAATGATGACCATACAGCAAACTGTGCAATGCCAGTAGAATGCTCTGACCACACCGGAAAATGCTCTGCATATAAAGGGAATTGTTCCTGGAGAGATTTTACTGCATCTTGGTCTTCAAAAAATAATACCGTTCCATAACCTGCTTCAAAACTGTTAATTTTCACATTGGTCTTTTCAAAGGCATCTTCTGGTACGAGTTTACGCAATACTTCACGCACAATATTCCAAAATTTCGCATGGGATTCTGCATATAAAGTCACGACACGTGAAGTTTGTGAATTGAAAGCTGAGGGACTATTACGTACGGCATCTTTAATAATGTCTTCTATTTGATCTGCTGTGAGAGAAACATTTTTACCAATGGTATAAATAGTACGGCGTTTTTTCATATGGGCTAAAAATGACATGGGCTCACCTTCTTTGAATTTTAATATGCATGATTAGAATTGATTTATCTTATGTTCATTTTAAGAGCAATACATCATTATAAAAGTGACATTATGTTTTATTTATAGAACAGTTTCATCGCTGATTTTCAATGGATATAAAATAGATCTCTTGCGAAAGTTAATTTAAGAGCATCCAATTCACCATTCCAGCAATTAAATTCATTCTTAGACCAAAGCGTTTCCGTCTATTTCTATAGCGTTCTGTTAATATCCGAAAATGTTTAAGTTTGCCGTTGATATGTTCAATTGTGATCCTACGCCGACTGATTTCTTGGGTGATCTGTTTTGCTATTTGGGGTAATGATAAATTCTTAGGTTTCTTGATTGGAATGAGTAACTTACTCTTAATCTGATGAAATCCTTTATAGGCTAAATCTGCCATGATACAAGGATAAATGACCATCTCCTTCAAATACTTACGCGCAATCGTCAGATCGTGTTTTCTGCCATCTTCAATCTGTATACTTACAATTTGCTTTAATTTTGGGTTAAAAATGACCTGTGTTTTTAGCGTATGTTTCTTCTTTTTACCGCTATAGAATTTTCTTTGTTTTTTTGGGACGCTCAATCTGTGACTCAGTGACATCAACGATTACATAATCCTCTTCACTAAACTTTTGACTCCTTTTAGGCAATGCGAAAATCCGTGATTGAATCAGAGCATTTTCAACTTTCTGAATCGTACGATTCACATTACTTTCAGCTAGGTTATAGTCGGCGGATAACTCAATTTGAGTTCTATAACAGCGTAAGCAATTTAAAGTTAACAACAATTGATCCTCTAAACACAACGAATGAGGTCTTCCAGATTTTTTCTTGGCAAGTTCAGCATGTTGTAACACTGATACCATTTTTAAGAATAATGGACGAGGAACTCCAACAAGTCGTTTAAATTCCCCATCATTAAATCTAGTTAAATTTTCATATTTCATGGGACTAGTATAAACAATTTTTTACTTTCGCAAGAGGTCTAATAAAAAAAGCACCCCTCAAAGGTGCTTCATTGATACGATGATCCGATTAATTCAAAATTCTAAATCGTTCAGCATTTTGAGGTTCTGGTTTAATCTCTGCTTCTTGTTCAATGGAACCGAATACCAGTTGTGCCCGTAACAACCAGGATTCATCAATATGAAAGTGTTCCGAAACTGCCTTATCTATACTCGGATTATAATGCTGCAAACAAGCTCCAATACTTGAATCCGCCAAGGCTGTCCATACTGCATATTGCGCCATGCCTGATGTTTGCTCAGACCAGACTGGAAAATCATCGGCATTAAAAGGTATTTTCTTTTGCATTTTTTGTATGATGTTCTGATCTTCATAGAACAGCACGGTTCCATACCCTGCCATGCACTGATCTATTTTCATCCCTGTACCTGCAAATACATGTACGGCGACTAATTTACGTTGCACTTCTTTGACAATTTCCCAAAATCGCTCATGGGAATCACCAAATAACACCACAATTCTTGAACTTTGAGAATTTAATGCAGATGGACAGCTTCGTACAGCCTCTTGAATCAATTCTGCCAAATAGGCCTGACTAAAATGAACCTTCCTTCCTAGCACATAAATACTGCGACGTTTTTTTAATTGATCTACAAATGTTTATTCACTCACATCCTTAACAGCTCTTTTTTTAAATTTAAATTCTTTTGTGATATCTGCCGTAAGGACATGACCAATTCTCTCTAATAATGCCACAACAGTACTCCCCAATAAGAATGCCAAAGCTTTTAAGATTTTCTATTATTCTAGCGGTTTATAAGGCGGTGCTTTGGATCTGAGATTTTTGAATGTTGTTTTTTAAATCAAACAATTATCACTAAAACAACAAACTCCGCATTTAGCGGAGTTTGTGTGAAATGTCACGCATTTTACTTTTCAGTTTCAAACAATGCTGCAACAAATGATTTTGCCGAGAATGGACGTAAATCATCAATTTTCTCACCCACACCAATAAAGCGAATAGGTACATGGGTACGGCTTGCGATGTTAAATAACACCCCGCCTTTAGCAGTCCCATCGAGTTTGGTAATGGTAAGCCCGGTCAAGCCAACGGCTTCATCAAACATTTCAACCTGATTAATCGCATTTTGACCGGTACCCGCATCGACGACCAGCATGATTTCATGCGGTGCTGTCGCATCAATTTTTTGCATCACGCGTTTTACTTTAGTCAATTCTTGCATTAAATGACCTTTGTTATGCAAACGACCAGCTGTATCAGCAATCAGCACATCCACGCCTTTAGCCCGTGCACTTTCAAAGGCATCAAAAATCACCGAAGCACTATCTGCACCATGACCTTGGGCAACTACTGAAATATTGTTGCGTTCGCCCCAAATTTGTAGTTGCTCTGTTGCAGCTGCACGGAAGGTATCGCCTGCAGCCAGCATAACTTTTTTACCTTCCCCTTGTAAGCGTTTTGCCAATTTACCAATCGTGGTAGTTTTCCCTACACCGTTAACACCGACCACCAAAATTACAAATGGAGTTTTATTTGGATCGATATGTAAGGGTTTAACGCGCGGCGCAAGCAATGCCACCAATTCTTCCTGTAAAGCCTTATACAAGGAGTGTGAATAGATTAAGTCACCACGAGCAGTACGTTCGGTTAAATTGGCAATAATGGTTTTGGTTGCATCTACACCAATATCTGCCACCAATAATTGCTCTTCAACCTCTTCCAACAATTCATCATCGATTTCTTTACCGCCAATAAGAATATTGACCATACCATCGGCAAGGTTTTTACGGGTTTTCGTTAACCCTTCTTTCATACGGCTAAAAAAGCCGCCTTTAGGCGTATTTTCTTGCTCTATGTCATTTCGCTCTGTTTCTGTGGCTACAGGCGCAGAAACGGTAGCTTGCTCATTTTGAGTTTCAACAATAGGGATATTTACCGCAGGTAAATTCGGTAAAGTGACATCGTCATCCCCGATATCAGCATCAATCAAAAATTTATTTTGCCCATTAGATTGCTGTTGCATGCCGAATCCTTGAAAAGCATTGCGTTAAAAAACAAGAATTCTAGCATAGTTTTGCCAGGCATTTCTCGGTAGACATTGAACACAACAAAAACCAACAACTTAACCTTTGCTTTCAAACAGCAGTTTCTGAAAAATGATCATAAATATAATTTATTAATGGGGTAAATCTTGTGCTTAAACGCAGCTACCCACTTTTTTTAAAGCCGTCTTTTTTTAAAAGTTATCTTTTAAGGTTCAGTCTGGCTTTATTTATGCTTCAAAGTGGATTGACATATGCAGGGACACGCAGTGAATTGACACGTACCACCTTTGAAACTACGCTCAAAAACGGTTTAAAAGTCATTATTCGGGAAGATCATCGTTCCCCCATGGTAATGACGCAAATCTGGTACCGTGTAGGCAGTAGTGATGAATCGGGAAATCTATTAGGTATCTCTCATGTCCTGGAACATATGATGTTTAAAGGCACTCAAAAAGTTCCCAATGACGAATTTACCCGTTTAAGTCGCACGTATGGTGGAAGTATCAATGCTGCTACTTTTACCAATTACACCAATTATTACCAGCTTTATCCTAAAACCTATTTACCGATGGCTTTAGAGCTTGAAGCAGACCGAATGAGCAACCTGCTATTACGCCAGCAAGATTTTGAACCGGAAATTAAAGTCATTATGGAAGAACGGCGTTTACGCACCGACGACAATCCTACAACACTGGCTTTTGAACGGTTTAAATGGATCACTTATCCAACCAGTCACTATCGGCAACCGGTGATTGGCCACATGAAAAACCTGCAAAACATTCAGCTTAAAGATGTCAAAAAATGGTATCGCGACTGGTATAGCCCGAATAATGCCATCCTGGTCATTGTCGGTGATGTAGATTCTGAAAGCACTTTATTGCAAGTACAAAAATATTTTGCGGATATTCCTGCCAGAAAAACTCCAGTACGCAATGATGTCTTAGAGTTCGATCATATCGGTTATCGTCATATGGAATTGAATTTTCCCGTTA
Source organism: Acinetobacter sp. UBA6641 (assembly GCA_002455755.1). GTDB lineage: Bacteria > Pseudomonadota > Gammaproteobacteria > Pseudomonadales > Moraxellaceae > Acinetobacter. Next base: position 3,316 of record DKLL01000251.1, on the reverse strand, counting down.
AAGTACCAAATCTGTTTATGGCCTGGAATGTTCGCTCGCTGGTCACAGCAAAAAATCCGCAAGATGCTTATGCCTTAACCATTATCAAAAACGTATTGGACAGTGGAATTTCTTCACGACTGCAAGACCGCCTGGTTCGAGACAAAAAAATCTTGACCGCAGTCAGTGTTTCTTATGATCCTTATAGCCGCGGAGACAGCTTACTCAGTATTTCAGCCTTACCCACTGATGGGGTGAGTTTGCCAGAGGCTGAAAAAGCCATACAAGCTGAAATTGAGCTGCTCAAAACCGAGCTGATTAAACCCGGGGAAGTCGAACGGGTAACAGCTAAATATGTCTCCAATTTAATCTATGGCCAAGATGACATTGCCGGGCAGGCCCGGATGATCGGTAATCTGGAAATCAACGGTTTAAGTTTTCGCCTGATGGATGAATTACCCAGACATTTTGAAACTGTCACCCCTCAAGACATCCAGCGTGTGGCAAATGTTTATTTTAGCCGTGACAATCTGAGTACCCTATATCTTTCTCCTGAAAATAAAACCCAATAGTGAAATTTGCCATGTTCAAGCTGCATTCCTTTGTTATCTTCGGCTTCATGATCTGGGCTCAAACAGTAATCGCTGAGGTCAATTTAAACACCCTTCCCGATGACAACCCGTCCCAGCTCAAATCCATTGCTGTATTACAAAGTTTAAAAATTACCAACCCACAAAATCAGTTTCATGCCCCTTATGTGCATGATCTGAAAAACAAATATCAAGTCCGTACGCTATTCGTAGAATCACAGGATCTGCCAATGGTGGATATTCAGCTGACCTTTAACGCAGGTTCGGCACGAGATGAAGAAATCGCCCCCGGCTTGCATGGTCTAGCCAATATGGCAGCAAAACTGATTGATGAAGGCACAGAAAAATATACCGCCAATGACATTGCCAGTACATTTGAGCGTGTAGGAGCTCAATTTAGCGCGCAGGCATATCGCGATATGTTTATTGTAAAATTACGCGTGTTATCAGACCCTGAAAAACTGGAACCTGCTTTAGGCATGCTGCTGGAAATGTTAAATCATTCAACCTTTAAAAAATCCAGTATTAATTTGGTACTTAGCAATACCCAGGTCGGACAAAAGCAGATTCAGGAAAGTCCAAGCAGGATGATGAGTGTTCAATTTTATCGCGCGTTGTATGGCAAACATCCCTATGCAGAACCCATTCCGGGCACACAGCGCAGCATCAGTAAAATTACCTCGGAACAGCTCAAGCAATTTAGTGATCAATTCCTGGTGGCACAAAATCTGAATATTGCCATTACCGGCCAACTAACTCCAAAACAGGCACAACAACTTTCTGAACGTATTGCTGCTAACTTAAAACAGGGAGAAAAAGCCAAAGCGCTGGCTCAACCAGTCGACAAATCAACATTTGATATCCGCCACATTAAGTTTAATTCCAGTCAAGCACATGTCATGATGGGGCAATTAGGCACAACACGTTTTGATCCAGATCGGCTAGCGCTGGAAGTCGCCAACCAGATGTTTGGCGGAAGTGGTTTTAATTCGATCTTGATGAAAGAGCTTCGGGTCAAGCGTGGTTATACTTACGGCGCTTATAGTTCATTTTCATTTAGTCTGGCTCCTGGAACTTTTAGTTTTAGCTATTCCACCCGGCAAGATCAACTGTTCGACAGCATACAGGTAGCTCATCAAGCTTTGGTTAATTTCATCAACCGGCCGATTGACCAAAAACAGCTGGAGGAAACCAAAGCAGGCATGTTACGCGCCTTCCCAAACAATTATAGAAGTAATGCCAATATTAATGCACAGCTAGGCTCAATGGGTTTTTATCACCAGTCATCTGACTACTTGAGCAATTATCCAAAACTATTAGAAGAAATTACTGTACAAGATGTACAAAATGCCATTCAAAAACATCTGCATCCTGATCGGCTCACCATCATCGTGGTAAATAACACACTGGATAAGCCCGCCTTAGAAGCCCTGCTGAAACAAGATTTAAATCAGCAAAATTTCCCAAGTCCAGCTTCGATCGGGCAAACTCCAGAGACAGTTATTGCTCCGGTTGCAAAGGAGGTAATTGATGCGCCTGGGTCATCTCTAAATGCTGGGCATGCATCAATTTAAAATATTGGGCATAAGGAATCTGAGGTTGGTGCATCAACTGTAGAGCCATTTCCTGAGTATCGGGATAGTTGGCTTGAGCAGAAAGTTGCACTACATTTTCAAATTGTTTAACCGTAATAGGACGATGCAGTGCAGCGTAAGCAAGAATCAAGATAATGGCGATGATTATAACAATGAATCCGTTATAAATGTCTTCCAGCTTTATTTGAGATTTTAATTGAACAATTTTTTGTAAAGCAATATGCATAACCTACCTCGAATTCAAGGTAGTGTAGGATGCAGCATAAAGAAGCACAAGCAGATTTGCTCAATTTCACCACATTTGCAACAGAAATTGAGCAATTCTTAAATCGGCGATTAGCTAATTACATTTCGGATTACTGAAAAGTAAAGTACCAAGGCAATAATCCCTAAAACCAATAAAATTGCGAAAGCCCCTACACCTCTTTCAGCATGTACAGGATGTAGTTCATCGTCATCCGCTATGCGCAGTAACTCACCATTATAAACATTATAAAAATCTTCACGTTGCTGATAATCAAGCTGGCGAGTAAAATCATATACTCTTTTACGCTGTGCCAAACAATAATTACCCAGGTGAATTTCCTGATGAAAAATCGCTTCATCCAAATTTTTACGATGTTGATGTGCGAGCTCAATGATTTGATCTGTAGTTGGAGGCAAATCGAACGTAAAACCGTCTAATGTTTTTATCATGTTATTCTCCTTATATTTTAAAATTACCCTATTAACATACTAAGCAAAAATTATTTTGTACATTGTTTAATCATGTAACCTTGATTTTAAGTCTATAGCCCATAGATATTGTTTGACAATTTAGGTTCAATGTAATATTACTTTAACAGTACTCAGTTAATTTAGTATCAAGACAAACTTAATAGTCTTAATTAGCAATCATAATTACAATAAGGAGTTTAATATGATTCAACAACTCTCTCAGCAAGACTTAGAACATGCATATGCAGATGCAGTCAATACCATTCAGTCTCAAATGAATTTTGCAGATGCAGTTCAAAAATTGGAAGAAGTCGCTCGTGCCGGACATGGTAAAGCAGCCTTGTTTTTAGCAGAACTTTACTATCAAGGTTTCCGAGTAGAACGCGATTCGCTAAAAGCACAATACTGGCAGAAGCTGGCCACCATGCAAGCTTA
>DKLL01000182.1 GCA_002455755.1 Acinetobacter sp. UBA6641 | reverse complement strand
AAATCTAGCAGTTTTTATCTTAAACAGGATTTTTCATAAGCTTTGCAAAAGCAATTGCTTAATTTTGAATTCAATTACTTGTAGCGTTCTGATATCGATTTAAGGTGTCATTATGTCTCGTTTAATTTCAGAAAATGTTCATGTCATTGAAAATGATCTTGAAGCCATTCATGCTGCTTACCATGTCGCAGATTTTGCCCTGGAAGGTCGTAATGACCGTGATCAACAACGCTTATTGCCTTTTGCTGAAATTGATCTGTTCAGCCAGAAAGGTTTAGGTGGCATTCGTATTCCTAAACAATACGGTGGTGCATTCGTTTCCAATAAAACGCTTGCCCATGTGTTTCGTATTCTCAATAAAGCCGATTCCAGTGTGGGACAAATTCCGCAAAACCAGATTGCCTTATTGAATATGATCCAGATTATGGGCACAGATCAACAAAAACAGTTTATTTATAGTGAAATTTTACAAGGCAAACGCCTGGCCAATGGTGGTCCGGAACGTCATACCAAAGACAGCAAAACATTAAATACACGTTTAACGATTGAGAATGGTCATTCCTTTGTAGAGGGTGAAAAGTTTTATTCGACTGGCAGCAGTTTTGCCGATTGGCTGGCGATTAAAGCTATCCACCCTGAAGGCCATGTGGTACTGACTATTGTTAATGCTCAGGCTGAAGGCGTGAATGTGATTAATAACTGGAACGGTTTCGGTCAGCGCACCACTTCAAGCGGCACGGTTAAACTCAACCATGTTGAAGTTGATCCTTTACTGATTTTTGATGAGCGATTACTCAGCAATCAACCTAATTATCGCGGTGCTTACTCACAATTATTACAGGTTGCGATTGATGTTGGTATTGCTGAAGCTGCCTTTGCCGATACGGTTACAGCCGTACAGAAAGCACGTCCGATTGTCGATGCACAAGTGGAAAAAGCCAGTTTTGAACATTATACCTTACAGGAAGTCGGGAAATCGGCCGTTCTTCTGGATGCAGCCATCTCGCTGCTTGATGAAGCAGCTGAATATCTGGATAAACTAGATCAGCTGAAATCTGTGACCGCTGAACAGGCGGCCAAAGCATCGATTCTGGTCGCTGAAGCAAAAATCTATGCCAATGATGCTGCACTACATATTTCTGAAAAACTGCTGGAACTGGGGGGTAGCCGTTCCAGCCTGAGTCAGCACAACCTCGATCAGCACTGGCGCAATGCCCGCGTGCATACCCTGCATGATCCGGTGCGCTGGAAATTGCATGCACTGGGGGATTATTACCTGAACCATAAACTCCCTGCCCGTCACGCCTGGATTTAAGGAGTAAAAACATGACTTCATATCAAGAACTTAGCCAGTCTGAAGCGCAACAATTGGCGCATGCACATATTATTCAGTCTGATGCTGAAGCACTGGAAATTGCACATAATTTAACGGAACAGTTCAAAGCCGGAGCCATTCAGCGTGATGCCGAGCGGATTCTGCCTTTTGAAGAAATTGAAGCTTACAGCCAGTCTGGACTCTGGGCAATCACGGTACCGAAACAGTATGGCGGTGCAGAGGTATCCAGCTATACCGTCGCGCAAGTCATTGCACTGATGAGTGGTGTCGATGGGTCGATTGGCCAGATTCCGCAAAACCATTTTTATGGACTGGAAATCCTGCGTAATAACGGAACTGAACAACAAAAACAGAAGTTCTATGCCGAAGTTTTAAAAGGTGCCCGCTTTGGCAATGCTCTAGCAGAGTTTAAAACCAAGACTGCGGCTCAACGCCAAACAGCTATCCGAAAAAATGCGGCAGGTTATGTGANNAGTTTTAAAAGGTGCCCGTTTTGGTAATGCTTTGGCAGAATTTAAAACCAAGAATGCCGCACAAAAGCAAACCGCCATCAGTCCAGTCGAAGGCGGCTTTATCATAAATGGTGAAAAGTTTTATTGTACCGGCAGCATATTTGCACATCGTATTCCGACCTTGGTCAAAAATGCGCATGGTCGTGAATTCTTGGCTTTCATTCCGCGTCAAAGTGAAGGTCTGGAATTAGTAGATGACTGGTCTGGTTTTGGACAGCGGACTACAGGTAGTGGCACGGTTAAATTTAATAATGTTTTCGTTGAAGCTGAAGATGTTATTCCATTTGATACTGCGTATTCACAGCCAACGATTTCAGGACCCTTTGCACAAATTATGCATGCCGCAATTGAAACCGGGATTGCCCGTGCGGCATTTGAAGAAACCTTAAACCGCGTGCGCCAGGCACGACCCTGGATTGATTCAGGTGTCGACAAAGCCAGCGATGATCCACTGACGCTGTTTGAACTGGGTCGTATTGTTGCCGATGTGCGTGTCTCTGAAGTTTTACTGAAACAGGCCGCTCGCTCGATTGATGCAGCCAAGCCACAACCTACCGTTGAAAATATTGCTAAAGTCTCTCTGGATGTTGCCAAAGTGCGGGCACACAGTAGCGAAACAGCCTTAAAAGCATCGTCAAAACTGATTGAACTGGCCGGTAGTCGTGGTAACCAGCGTGAAGATGGTCTGGACCGCTTCTGGCGCAATGCTCGCGTGCACACTCTGCATGATGCGGCGCGATGGAAATACTACTTCATTGCCAATTATTTGCTGAATGGAGTACTACCTCCACGCCGGGGAACATTGTAATGACAAATGTTACGAAGAACCCAAAAGCGAAAAAAATCTTGCTGAATGCCTTTGACATGAACTGTGTCGGTCATATCAACCACGGTTTATGGACTCATCCAAGGGATGAATCGCACCGCTTTAATGAGCTGAACTACTGGACAGATTTGGCTCAAACCCTGGAACAAGGGCTGTTTGATGGTCTGTTTATTGCCGACATCACCGGGGTTTATGATGTCTATCAAAACAATATTGACCTGACTTTAAAGGAAGCGATTCAGTTGCCGAGTCACGACCCCAGCACGCTGGTTTCTGCGATGGCAGCGGTGACGAAAAACCTTGGATTCGGTATTACCGTCAATTTAAGTTATGAGTCTCCTTATCAGTTCGCGCGACGTTTTGCCAGTCTGGATCACCTGACTCAAGGCCGTATTGGCTGGAATATTGTCACCGGTTACTTAGACAGCGCACAGCGATTAATTGGTGAAAAAGGCCTCAAGGACCATGATCTGCGTTATGAACAGGCCGAAGAATTTTTACAGCTTTGCTATAAGTTCTGGGAAGGTTCCTGGGAAAACGATGCCCTCTTAAACGACAAGCAAAAGCGTATTTTTACCGATCCAGCCAAAGTGCATCAGATTAATCATCAAGGCCAGTTCTATCAGAGCCAGGGTGTATTTCAGGTTTCCCCTTACATTCAGCGTACTCCGGTTTTATTTCAGGCAGGTGCTTCCTCGCGTGGTTTGGCCTTTGCAACGCAACACGCGGAAGGCATGTTTATTGGTGGTGATCAACCGCAAAAAATCAAAAAACAGGTCGATCAGATTCGTCAGCAAACCACCAATCAAGGACGTAATCCTCAAGCGATTAAAATTTTTGTCGGCATTACCGTGGTCACTGCTGAAACTGATCAATTGGCGCAGCAAAAACTGGATGAATATATTGCTTATGCCAGTCCTGAAGCAGGTCTCGCACATTTCTCCAGTTCAGTCGGTATTGATCTGTCTAAATTTGCAGATGACGAAGCCATTCCCTACCAGAAAACCAACAGTATTGCTTCGGTCAACAATAGGTTTAAAGAACAGAAAATCACTAAAAACACCTTAAAAGCCCAGCATGTATTAAGCGGCCGTTATCCCCTGATTGTTGGCAGCGGCGCAACCGTGGCAGAAAAGCTAATTCTGCTGATGGATGAAACCGGGATTGATGGTTTTAACCTGACCCGCACCGTTGCCCCAGAATCGCACCACGACTTTATTCGTCTGGTGACTCCTGAATTACAACAACGCGGTCGTTATAAAACTGCCTATGAACACGGCAGTTTAAGACAGAAACTCTTTCAGCAGGGAGATCAGCTTTCAGCTTCTCATCCTTTACAGCAATTCCGATGTCAAAACTCCGCCTCAACTTCGAACTCTCACTTAAAGCAAAAACAATCCGCATAAATTTTGAGGTGCAACATGGCACAAACAGCGAAAACCAAATTCACCATTATTGGGGTGATTATTGCCGCCGTCATTATTGGACTGGGGGTCTGGAATCAACAGAAAAAATCCGCTGCTGATGAACTGGTGATTGGGATTAGTTCATCTTTTGCCAAGCCTTTACAGGTCGCAGCTACCGAAGCCAAGCAACAAGGTCTGAATGTGAAACTGGTGGAATTTTCTGACTGGAATACGCCCAATATTACGCTTAATCACGGTGATATTGATGCCAACTTCTTTCAGCACCAACCCTTTTTAGACAATGCAAAAAAAGAAACCGACTTTAAAATCAAGGCATTCGCTAAAGGTGCAGCCACGCATGTGGGTTTGTATTCCAAAAAAATCAAAAGCTTTGATGAATTAAAAGAGGGTGCCAAAGTGGTTGTTCCAAATGATCCCGTCACCCTACTGTTATTGCAATAGGCCAAACTGATCACCCTGAAAGATCCGGAAAACTATTTATCTGGCCTAAAAGACATTGCAAATAATCCTAAAAAATTACAGTTTATTGAAGTGGAAGGTCCACAAACCGCACGTGCCATTGATGATGTCGATCTGGCCTTTGGCTACCCGCACTATCTGCGTCTGGCAAAAACAGCTGATCCTGAACAGGCATTATTATTTGATTCTAACACCGACACCCGTTATGCCATTTTGTTTGCCGTGCGTGATGATTACCAAGATAAAAATGACAAGCTGAAAAAATTTGTCGAGATCTATCAAAACTCGCCAAAAGTGAAACAGGCGCTGGATGCCGACTTTGGTGCCAAACTCTGGTTCCCGGGCTGGAAATAAGGTGAATACTATGGTGAGTTTTGGTTCAAGGGTGGATTTTTCTGTCCCCCACATCAAAATCCGGAATCTGAACAAATATTATGATGTTCAAGGTAGCCCGGTTCATGCCTTAAAAAACATTAACCTCGACATTGCCGAAGGTAAAATCTTCGGGATTATCGGGAAAAGTGGTGCAGGGAAATCCTCGCTGCTGCGCACCTTGAATGGACTGGAGCAGATTAGTGAAGGACATATCCATATACACCAGCAAGATCTGGCAGAACTGACCCATGCAGAGCTCATCCAGCTGCGTCAGCGGATTGGCATGATCTTCCAGCATTTTAATTTAATGTCTGCAAAAACCGTCTGGGACAATGTCGCCCTGCCGCTGAAAGTTGCGAATTATAAAAAAGACGAGATCGAAGCTCGGGTCAACGAGGTGGTGCAAATGGTCGGTCTGGGCAATAAAGCACAGCACTATCCTTCGCAGTTGTCAGGCGGCCAGAAACAGCGTGTCGGCATTGCCCGCGCGTTGGTGCATCATCCGGAAATTCTGCTGTGTGATGAAGCAACTTCCGCCCTGGACCCGGAAAGTACTTCGGTCGTATTGTCACTGCTGAAAGAAATCAATCAGAAACTTGGCATCACTATTGTACTGATTACCCATGAAATGCAGGTGATTCGTGAAATTTGCGATCAGGTGGTGGTGATTGAACACGGTGAAATTGTCGAAGCAGGTGAAGTCTGGTCAGTCTTTTCCAATCCGCAACAAGACATTACTCAGGAATTGCTAAATCTGGAACAGCTGGAATTACCTTTTGCTGTCAGCCCAGAAGTAATTGCCGAAAGTTCGCATAGCATCTTAAAACTGCGCTATGCCTCCGATGTTCAACACTCGCCTGATCTGAAATTCATTTTTGAGCAGTTTGAAACGCCGGTGCATCTATATCAAAGCCATATCGACACTATTCAGAACCATCTGGTGGGTAGTTTTATTGTGGCTGTGCCTGAACTCGATACGGATATAGAACAGCTTAAACAACGATTAAAACGGTACATTGCACAGATTGAGGTCATTGGCTATGCACGACCAGCTTATTGATTTATTACTTAGCGGCACAATTGACACTTTATTGATGGTGGGAGTATCCGCAATTGTGGCTTTTCTGATTGGCTTGCCTATTGCAGTCATTTTAGTCAGCACCTCCGAGCATGGCATTTATCCCTCTAAAAGCATCAATCAAGCTTTGGGCTGGGTGGTCAATATTACCCGTTCCGTGCCCTTTTTAATTTTAATGGTCGCGCTCATTCCACTCACCCGCTGGATTGTCGGTACCAGTTATGGGGTCTGGGCAGCGGTAGTACCTTTAACCTTGGCGGCAACCCCCTTCTTTGCCCGGATTGCCGAAGTCAGTCTGCGCGAAGTCGATCAGGGTCTGATTGAAGCTGCTCAAGCGATTGGCTGTAACCGTAAACAGATTATCTGGCATGTGCTGCTACCTGAAGCCCTACCCGGCATTGTAGCCGGATTTACTGTCACTTTGGTCACCATGATCAACTCTTCTGCCATTGCCGGTGCGATTGGCGCGGGTGGTTTGGGAGACATCGCCTACCGTTATGGTTATCAGCGTTTTGACATGCAAATCATGCTGGCCGTGATTGTGGTGCTGGTGATTCTGGTGATGCTGGTGCAGGCCGCGGGTGATTCCATCTCCAGCCAACTGGATAAACGCAAAAGTTAAAGCTCTTCCATTTCATGAGTTTTCAACAAAGCACCCAGCCATGACCTGACTTTGTCATGGCTTTCATGTAAAATCAGCGGCAATTTTTAAATAACACGTTGTGAGTCATTTCATGGGTTTTAATTGCGGTATTGTCGGCTTGCCGAACGTTGGTAAATCTACACTTTTCAATGCATTGACTAAAGCTGCCATTGCTGCAGAAAACTTCCCGTTCTGTACCATTGAACCAAACACCGGTATCGTGCCTGTACCTGATCCACGTTTAGATAAATTGACTGCTATTGTTGGNNAACCTGATCCACGTTTAGACAAACTGGCTGAAATTGTCAATCCACAACGTGTCATTCCAACCACGATGGAATTCGTTGATATTGCCGGTCTGGTTGCGGGTGCCTCTAAAGGTGAAGGTCTGGGCAACCAGTTCCTGGCCAACATCCGTGAAACCGATGCCATTGCACACGTGGTGCGTTGTTTTGAAGATGAAAACGTCATTCACGTGAACGGCAAAATTGACCCGCTGGATGACATCGCGACCATCAACACAGAACTTGCACTGGCTGACCTTGAAACCGTGACCAAGGCAGTTACGCGTTTGGCTAAATCTGCAAAAGGTGGCGACAAAGATGCTGTTGCCACTAAAGCTGTTCTGGAAAAAATCCTGCCTTTACTGGATGAAGGCAAACCTGCACGTGCAGCCAATTTAGATGATGATGAACGTAAACTGGTACGTGGTTTCGGTTTAATGACTTTAAAACCAACCATGTATATTGCCAACGTGGCTGAAGACGGTTTTGAGAATAACCCCCATTTAGACGCTGTAAAAAAATTGGCTGCTGAAGAAAATGCAATTGTGGTTCCACTGTGCAACCAGATTGAAGCTGAAATTTCATTGCTTGAAGATGAAGATCGTGCTGAATTTTTAGAGGCAATGGGCATGGAAGAACCGGGCCTGAATATCGTAATCCGTGCCGGTTATAGTCTGCTTGGCTTACAAACTTACTTCACCGCTGGTGTACAGGAAGTGCGTGCCTGGACAGTCAAAGTTGGTGCAACTGCTCCTCAAGCGGCGGGTGTAATTCATACTGATTTTGAAAAAGGCTTTATCCGCGCTGAATGTATTGCTTATGATGACTTCGTTCAGTACAACGGTGAAGCAGGTGCCAAAGAAGCTGGTAAATGGCGTCTGGAAGGTAAGACTTATATCGTTCAGGATGGTGACGTTCTGCACTTCCGTTTTAATGTGTAATTGACACTGATTAAAAAAGCCAGCACTACGCTGGCTTTTTTATTTCCTGGATTCTAAAACTGTTAAAAATGGATTGAATGTAAATTTTTTAGTACCTATAACATGTAGCTTTAATCAGGATAATCAAGCGTATTGCTCTCAAGGCATGACCATGACAGGTGGTACAGGTCCAAATCATAAAGGGGTAAATGTGTTGCCACTGCTCAGGTTACAAAACACCAAGCAAATCATGAGAAAAAGGCAGCGCATAAAATAATGAAAAAAACTACAGGATAATGCATAACAAGGCTGCTACGACAGCAGCCAACACCGCAGAAGCCACTATGCATGAAAGCATGCACCAAAATACAACTCCTGAAACGCAGGCACAAACCTTAAAGCTCAACTTCTCCTAAGGCGACATAAAAAAAGCCAGTGCATTAAACACTGGCTTTTTTTATTGGATCTTTTCATTCAGTCACATTCACGTTTTTGGTATCCATTGCAACGCGTTGCTTACGTGCTTCTTCTTGGATGCGTTGTTCCAGCTCTTTTCTAAAACCGAGCATAAACACCATTTCAGCCAAAACAAATAAAGGACCTATCGCAAGCCCAATAATATCATCAGTAAAAGCGGGTTTTTTCTTTTCATAAAAATGTCCTACAAACTGGAATACCCATCCAACCACAAAAATTCCAATGCTTAGGCCTAACCAGCTAGTAGTATCAAGCTGTGCAATTTTGTAAGCAAATGGATAAGCAATTGCGTAGATGACTAACATGATCAAACCAAATATGCGATCTAAACTAAAATAATAAATACAGCTGGCAAGCAGTAGTATTAAGGCCAAAGTCAGCTCACCCCCTAGAATGATCACACCGGCACGCGCAGTCAGACAGATAATTGAAAACACAATCATTGGAATGCCAATAAAATGGGTATAAATATTTTTCTGATCAAGATGATATGCTGCATACTGGCTCAGCAGCTGTTCTAATTTGGTCATCACTATTTTCCTTGTTAGACTTCTATTTTTACTATATAAAAAAAAACAGTGACAAGTTGTCAGCTAGCCGACAACTCATATTAAAAAAGGAATTGAAGTGCTCGACCCCGCTTATATTGACCATTTAGAGCAGAATGTATGGTTTTCACAGTTAGCTACGGTATTTAAACAATTTATAGTCAGCCATGCAGTACAACAACATTTTGACAAGGAACAAGCCATCTTTCATACAGGTGATCCCTTCAATGGCATCTATGCTGTTTTAGAAGGTGCTGTCCGCTTGGGTTATATTGATATAGAAGGCAAAGAATCCTTGGCTGCGATTGTCGAACCAATTATGTGGTTTGGTGAAATCTCTCTGGTCGATGCCCAGCCCCGCTCCCACAATGCCATTGCGACTCAAAAGAGCCTGATTTTATACATTCCCAGTGCAGCAATACAAAATCTGCTGCAACAGCATCCTGTTTTTTGGTATCACATTGCACAATTAACCAGTCAAAAGTTACGCTTTGCTTTTCTGGAACTGATTTCTATTCAAACGCAAAGCATTCACCAACGCCTGGCACAACGCCTTATATTTATTTTAAATGGTTATGGCAATCATGTGGTGATCGGGAAAAATGTCATTCATTTATCTCAAGAACAATTGGCGCGAATGCTGACCTGCTCGCGACAAACCATTAACCAGGAATTACAAGCCCTGGAAAAGCAGAATATTTTACGGCTCTCTTTTAAGAAAATTGAAATTCTGGATATGCCAGAATTACATCGCATCGCGCATGCCTTTCCGGACAATTCAACAGGAAATCAATCAAATATTTAAAAGATTAATATGATTCAGATACTTATACCGTTGCAGTAGAAATTAATCTACGTCTAAACATGACAAGTAAATGACTTGCCTGATACTTCATGTGTTTTATAAATCATGCTTATGAACGTAATTGACATACATTGACATTCTCAAAACCATTGATACAGGGTGCCAGTTCATATTCGTTATCAGCTGCAATTACCACACCATGCCGCACTCA
>DKLL01000263.1 GCA_002455755.1 Acinetobacter sp. UBA6641 | reverse complement strand
TTTTCATCGACTCTGAGCATGCTTATTGACTGATTCGAGTCTCGACTTGCAATTTTGATTTTACGAGCATCTCCAACCCCATTATTTAGTACATTGAACGTAAACTTCAATTTACTTTGATTATCGACTAGTTGAGTTATACATCGCTCAAACTCAATATCAGGTTTAAATCTATTTTTCATACTTTTTTCTTGATTATTCAATGCCCATTCTTGTTGTTTTAAAGCTTTCGTATTTTGTTCTAGTTGCTTTCCCAGTTGAAAGTATCGGTAGATTAACCAAAAGAAAGCAACAGGTGAAAATATTCCTGCTAAAAAATCACCAAGTTCATTAAATGAAGTTGGATACTCTAACCATCCCATGAGATAGATAGTGAATACACCTATTAGCCAAATAACAGTTACAATAATTGCGAACTTAAAACTTTTATCATTCATCTTCTTTTAATAAAAAACCCATACTTAAGTATGGGTTTTACATGAAGTTTAAAGAGTATGCAAATTAAGCCTTTAACCACTTCTCAGCCTTAACCTGATCTTCAACTTTCAGCTCAACTTCAGTCAATTCAGAACCGCCTCCCTGAACTTCAAAAGTCATTAACTCATCACGGCGGAAAGCAAGTACCGTATACATACCCTCTTGTTTTGCATACTTATCAACAAGTTTAGCTGTCGCTTTCAAGCCGTCAATCGCAATAATGACATCATTGGCCGACAATCCCGCTTGAGCAGCTGCACCATCACGACGTGCCGATTGAACCAATACACCTTCAGGCTTATCTACAGCTTTTAAGCCAAATGGTAATGACTTGTCATGTTTAACATTAAAACTTAGACCAAACTCAGGCAATAACTGATCCAGCGGTAATTCATCTGTGGTGTTGATCAAATGATTGATCTGTTCAAGCCAGTTATCGCCAGTCAATTCATTACACAATTCGAAGATGGTACGCTCATGCACTTGAACACCATTTTGCGCATTTTTATACAATTTACGCATTAAGGCATCCAGGCTTGAACCGCGTAAACGCAAACCCAAGTCCAGACACAGCGCCACTAAACAACCCTTGTTATAGTAGCTGGTACCGGCATTATTGGAGTTTTCATCCTGGCGGTAGAATTTCACCCAGGCATCAAAACTTGAATCCGCCACGGTTTGAATCGTACGTCCAGGATTCTGTAAGTAACGGTCTATCTGTGTCTTTAATAATTTCAGATAGGATTCTTGAGAAATCACGCCACTACGCAGCAAAATCAGGTCATCATAATAAGAAGTGAAACCTTCAAAAATCCAAAGCAGCGAAGTGTAACCTTCTTTGTTTAAATCATAATTGACGAAATTTTCAGGACGGATAAATTTGACCAGCCAGGAATGGAAATATTCATGACTGCATAGGCCCAAGAATCGCTGATAATCTTCAGATGGTTCATCAGGTTCATCGGCTTTAGGCAAGTCATCACGCGGGGTAATCAGACTGGTACTGTTCGGATGCTCCAAGCCGCCATAACTATTACCGGTCGCCATGGTCATAAAGGTATAGTCGCTAAATGGTGCCGAACCGAACATTGAAATTTCGGTGCTACAGATTTTTTCAATATCTTGCTGCATACGTGCGGCATTCATAGCATGTTTGCCAGACACCACAAATTCATGCGCAATCCCATTTGCTTCAAAACTAAAGCGCGTTTGTTCTGCCAATTCGAATGGCGAATCAATCAACTGGGCATAGTTTTCAGCTTTTAAGGTATAACGACCTTTGACCAGGCTTTTAGAAGCTAAGCCGGTAGCCAATTGAAAATGCTTCAGCTCATCCGGCAAGAACACTTCAACTTCAACCGCTTTATCTTCTTGCCCTTCTAGTCCCAAGCACGCACAGGCCGGATTCACATAGAGTCGGGTTTGATCGACATAGGCGCCACGTACAGATAAATCATAAGCATAGACATCATATTCCACCGTAATCAGCTCATGATCGGTATTAAACAGGCACCATTTATTCTTTTCAAATTTCTGGATTTTTAAAATGCGTCCATCTTCATCATACGCACGAACTGACTCAATATGCTTTGAAAATTCACGAATTAGATAGCTACCCGGAATCCAGGTTGGTAAAGAAAGAACTTGTGTCGGGTCTGCTAAAAAGCGAACTGTCACGTGAATTAAATGCTGACGATAATCGTCAAATTCGATTTGATAATGCAACATAATGGGCAATATAAAATTTTAAAAAGTTAACTTAACAATTAGCTTAGCATTTTTTTGCCCAGCAATGCTGAACTGTCTTAATTGTCTACAATTCCGACTAGCCATTCTTAAAAAAAAGGCATAGCATGCCTCATATTTTTTGTATATTTACTGTCAATGGATTGGCAAATAAGGAAGATCATTGAAAGCTGTCATCTACCTCCTCGTATCTTTAAGTTTATTATGCTCCACGATAGTCAACGCAGCATTACTGAANNGAAGCTCCGGCATGGACCATTCTGGATACCCAATCTGGACAAGTCATAGCTGAGCACAATAGCCATGAGCAGCGTGCACCGGCATCCATGACCAAAATGATGGTTGCCTATATCGCCCTCAAAGAAATTGCAGCAGGTCATTTGAAAAAGGATGAAATCATCACAGCTACACCAGTGGTAAAAATGGTGCAGTGGGATGAGTCACAAATGTATCTGAAAGAAGGTGAACAGATCACTGTTGATCAGCTGCTTGCAGGCTTGATCGTGATGTCTGCCAATGATGCAGCGGTGACTTTGGCAGAGCGCATTTCAGGTACTGTTCCGGCTTTCATTGAACGCATGAACTTAGAAGCCAAAGCTTTAGGAATGAATGATACACATTTTGCCAATGCGCCAGGTGTGACCATGCCGGATCATTATTCGTCTGCACATGACATGGCCCTACTGGGTCAGGCACTGACAGCCGAGACGCCTGAATACCTGCATTATTCAGTCATGCCAAGTTTCAGTTATAACCAGCGTTTTCACCGTGCAACCAACCTGGCGCTTAAATTTGACCCAAGTGTAGATGGTTTAAAAACCGGCTTTACCAAAGCTGCTGGATATAACCTGGCGTTAACTGCACACCGCCCTACCGCTAATCCTGAATTACCTGAACGTCGCATCATTGTGGTGGTGATGGGGACCAAAAATGCTTTAAAGCGTGCTGAAATTGCGCATACCTTGCTAAACATGGCGTATACCTATACGCGTAATGAAGTGGCCATTAAAGACAAACAGCTGATTGCTGAATTACCGGTCATCAAATCCACGTTAAAAATGTTTAAACTGGAAACCAGTCAACCGCAAATTGTGACTACTTCTTTATACGATCAACCATATGCGATTGACCTAAAAACCTATGATACGGTCAATCAACGCATCATGTTGAATACGGGCAATGGAACGATTCAAACCATAGAACCTTTACAAGAAACAAAAACCCACTTAAATGTCGAAATTAAAGAAAAACTCCTGACTGCTCCTGTGGCTCAGGTTATGCAGCTGGCAACCGTGCATGTTTATCAAAATAACCAGCTGATTCGTACCATTGCCATTGAAGATGATGTGCAAATTGAAGAAGCCAATGTCTTTCAGAAAATTGCAATTTGGCTTAAACAGCTTTTTAGCTTTTTCTCCACTGAGGAGATTAAAGTCAAAATTTATCCTCTAGGTTAATTGCGTGACATTTCTTTAAATTATGTAAGCTGTATAACAATATAAACAAAAGCAATGAATTGAAGGTGGCATATTGATGCCATCTTTTTTTGTCTTTAAAATAACAAATAGGTCTAAACATGAGTAATCTACATAAAATTGTTATTGTGGGTGGCGGTGCAGGTGGTTTAGAACTTGCGACCCAGCTGGGTAATAGTTTAGGTAAACGCCATAAAGCAAAAATCACGCTGGTGGATCAGAAACTGACCCATATCTGGAAACCGCTTTTACATGAAATTGCTGCCGGCAGCCTCAATCCACATGCCGAAGAAACCAATTATTTTGCGCATGCCGCCAAACATCATTATGANNGACTTTAATACTGAAGGCGTCAAACAGCACTGCCATTTTCTGGATAGCCGTAAACAGGCCGATATATTTCATCAGGATTTACTGCATCTATATCTTGAAGCCCAAAATCAAGAGACAACACGCGCCTTAAATATTGCCATTATTGGTGCAGGTGCAACCGGTATAGAACTTGCTGCCGAACTGTATCAGGCCAAACAAACCTTCTTTAAATACGGACTAAATAAAATTGACCCAAACAATGTCAATATTACCGTGATTGAAGCTGCTGACCGGATATTGCCTGCACTTTCTGAAACGGTAGCCAAGCATACCAGCCATCAACTTGAGCAATTTGGAATTAAGGTGTTGACCAAACATCGGGTGGCTAAAGTCGATCAGGACAAAGTCTATTTTGCCGATGGCAGCGCTATCGATGAAGAACTGAAAGTCTGGGCCGCAGGAATTAAAGCTCCAGCTGTGCTAGAAAAGTTAACAGACTTTCAGAAGGACAATATTCACCGNNCCGGTACTGGGTCCACGTGCTCAAGTGGCCAGCCAGCAAGCCAGTTTCCTGCTTGAGGCGATGAAAGCTCGCATTCAGGGCAAGCCGCAACCGATGTTCAAATTTTCAGATAAAGGTTCCCTGGTGTCATTAAGCCACAATAAAGCAGTGGGAGAATTACTGGGTCAAGTGAATGTCCAGGGCTTACTGGCAAAAAGCATGTATATCTCTTTATATCGCCTGCACCAGGCAGCGATTCACGGTTATATCCATGCAGGACTTTTGACAGCTAAAGATTTTGTCACAAGAAAAACGGGACCAAAGATAAAATTGCATTGAAATTTCTAAAATCGTCCCCAATATTAACAAAACGCCATAAATGAGTGGGAAAAATGCAGATTTTTGCTAAATCTAGTCTACAAAACCCGCTTTTCATTTTATGATGTATCCTTAAAAAATTGAATGGATCAATAACATGACTGCTAT
>DKLL01000091.1 GCA_002455755.1 Acinetobacter sp. UBA6641 | reverse complement strand
TGAAATGTCAACAGACCCTATTCAATTATGAGGAAGCAGAATTTTTGGAAGGGTTCCAGTTGGAGATGCCACGGAAAATTAAATGCACTTGAGTAATGGTTTGCAACTTGAATTGTTTTTGTTGATCCAGACGTTCCTGAGCTTGATATTGACGGTTGATATCCATCCAGGTCATGGCCCAGGTAAAGGATAAGTTAATTAAAATATTAGAAATCACCCGCAGGTCGGGCACATTATGAATGTGCTGCACGGTTTCCATTTTACATAGATCATTGGCCAAATCTTCAACTAAAAAATTAATTTCCCGGGCAATGGCATGGCGAATCACTTCCGAACCACCCCAGCGTTCGGCAATCATAAATACCCACGGTTCTGGATGGTGTTCAACGGCCTGAAAAAACAGGTCCAGACTGATTTGAGTTTTGGTATTCGGCTGATAAATATAAGCCTGTCCCAGTTGATGCAAAATGCCTTTTAAATGCAGGGCCACCTGATCGACCAGTTCCAGTCCCAGTTCATTCATGTCCTGAAAATGTCGATAAAACGCCGTCGGCACCAAACCGACATGACGTGCGATTTCACGCAAACTGATGCTGCTGAAAGAACGCCCAGACGTGTTTAAAGCCAGCGCGGCATCTAAAAGTGCTTGGCGGCTCTGCTGTTTACGCTCATCCCGTATCGACATGCGACTACCCTAAAAAAATTCTGCATGAAGTCTATCAAAAAAAAACAAAATAAACGACGAATGTCAGTGAACATGTGTTGACTGAACTAAAAAACCATTATAGTGTACAAGTGTTCACTGTAAGAACACCTGTTCACTCAAATAAATAGCCAGTAAGAAAAGAGGAACGTCATATGAGTCATGTGATCCAATATAAGCCGCAATGGATTCGAGAAGATTTCGTCGATTTTATCGCTGAAAAAATAAATCCAGTTTGGGCATGGAAAAAAGTCAAAGCCAGCATTGCCGATGTACAGATGCTGAGTACAGACTTCTATCAAATTCAGCTACAACCGAATCATAACTTCCAAGCTTATCTTTTCTCTGCTGGGCAAAGTATTTTAGTGACTGTCGTGATTGCAGGTGTTCGTGAGCAACGTAGTTACTCGATTGTGAAAATTACCGAACACGGCAATGTGGTGATTGCCGTAAAACGTCAGGGCAAAGTTTCCAATGCCTTAACTCGCTTGGCTGTGGGCAGTATGGTGGAAATTTCCCAGGTTCAGGGTCGATTCACCTTGAATTCATCTGTAGAGCCTATTTTATTATTGGCTTCAGGGAGTGGCATCACCGCAATCTATTCATTATTGCAGCAGGCGATTCGTCAAAAAGTCAGTCAGATTGACCTGATCTATTTTAGTCGTGATGATGCCTTCGATGCCGAATTGCAGCAATTGGCCGAGCAACATCCACAGTTTCAATATCATCATTTTAATACCCAGATCCAAAAGCAACATTTAACTGCCGAGCTGCTTGAAAGTACCGTTCCCGATTTCCAGCAACGCCAAAGTTATGCCTGTGGTGCCAAGGGCATGATGCAAAGTGTGAACCAGATCTATCAACGGCTGGGGATTGCCAATCTGCTAAAACAGGAATATTTTCAGATAGTTGTGGATGAAAATGCAGCAGTACAACCGGTGGTGTTTTTACGTGCTCAACAAGAGTTTGAAGCCAAAACCAATTTGCTGGAAAGTGCTGAACAGGCCGGGTTAAGACCAGCACATGGCTGCCGTATGGGCATCTGCAATACCTGTACCTGTACCAAGGTTAGCGGTTCCACCAAAAACCTGCTCACCGGTGAAATCGACCACGATAGCAATACGCAAATCAAGTTATGTATTAACCAAGCCGTGAGTCCGGTGGTAATTAACCTTTAAAAAATAAAAACGCTTGAATAGCGCCATTCAGTGAGTGATCGCACTTTTTAAAACAGGGCTCGATGCTTACTCAGGAGAAAAACAATGAATATGTCAGTTAAGTTTCCAGAAAATAGTAAATCAAAATATTTAAGTGCAGAGCAAATTGCAGAGTTTGGTGAAAAGGTCGATGCCATTCGCCGTGAAATCATGGACAGTATTGGCGAGCAAGATGCCCAGTACATTTATAAAATCCGTAATTTCGTCCGTTATAGCGAAATTGCATCACGCGGAATGTTGATGTTTGGTGGCTGGATTCCGCCAGTATGGTTATTGGGCACCAGCTTGTTGGGTATTTCCAAAATTGTGGAAAATATGGAACTGGGCCATAACGTGATGCACGGTCAGTTTGACTGGCTCAATGACCCGAATCTGAACGGTGCCAATTATGACTGGGACACTATGGCGACCGGTGATGACTGGAAACATACCCATAACTATATCCATCATACTTATACCAATATTATTGGTAAGGACCATGATGTCGGTTATGGCCTGCTCCGGGTCAGTGAGTCGCAAAAATGGGAACCACGCTTTTTATTCAACATTCCTCTTGCCATTCAATTGATGGTATTTTTCGAATGGTATGTAGGCCTCCAAAACCTGCATTTGGAAGATGTGGTTGCCTATAAAACCAAGAGCTGGAAACAGGTTTGGACTGAATCTGCAAAATTCCGCAAGAAAGCCACACGCCAAATTGCCAAGGATTATGTGTTTTTCCCTTTAATTGCCGGTCCAAATGCACTGCCTGTATTTGCTGGAAATGCAGTCGCTAACGTGATTCGTAGCCTTTGGGCCTCGGCCGTGATTTTTAATGAACATTTCACTGAAGATGCTGAAACCTTTGAACCAGACAATACCGATACTGAAACCCGTGCTGAATGGTATTTACGTCAAATTCGTGGCTCGAGTAATTTTAGCGGTACAGAATGGTTGCATATTTTAAGTGGTAATTTGAGTCATCAAATTGAACACCATTTATTCCCGGATATGCCTGCTAACCGTTATGCCGAAGCAGCACCAAAAATTCGTGCCTTATGTGCAGAGTATGGGATTCACTATAATGAAGCCAGTTTCTTTAAACAGTTTGGTAGTGTCTGGGTGCGTTTGGCGAAATGTTCATTGCCAAATTCATGGACCAGTTCTATTCAACAGTCGACACAAAAATTAAAGTCATTATTGAGTTTTTAAGGTTTAATCGCGCAGATTCTCCTCAGTAGGCGATCGCGAATGTGATTCATGCGAAATGCAGTGAAAATGGCTTGATGGTTTTTTGCCAATAGACAATGTCCTGGCAAAACCTTCAAGCTTGCTTCTGTTATACTAGGCCGCAATGAATTTTAGCCAGAATAAGGACTCATTATGCGTATCGACCAACGTACATTAGATCAATTACGTGACGTAAAAATTACCCGTAACTATACACGTTATGCGGAAGGTTCAGTATTGATTGAATTTGGTCATACTAAAGTTCTTTGTACCGCAAGTATTGATAATTCAGTGCCACGTTTCTTAAAAGGCAAGGGCCAAGGTTGGGTCACTGCCGAATACGGCATGTTGCCACGTTCAACTCATACCCGTAGTGACCGTGAAGCCGCTCGTGGTAAACAAAGTGGTCGTACTCAGGAAATCCAGCGTCTGATTGGTCGTAGCTTGCGTGCCATGGTGGATTTGAAAAAACTGGGTGAAAATACCATTACCATCGACTGTGATGTGATTCAGGCTGATGGCGGTACGCGCACTGCATCCATTACCGGTGCAGCTGTGGCTTTAATTGATGCCATGAATGTGTTGCTTGAAACCAAGAAAATTAAGCAGGATCCGCTGAAAGGTCTGGTTGCTGCGATTTCTGTCGGTATGTATCAAGACCAAGCTTTGCTGGATCTGTGTTATGAAGAAGATTCAAACTGCCAAACCGACTTAAATGTGGTGATGACACAAGCAGGTGAGTTTATTGAAGTACAAGGTACTGCTGAAGAGAAACCATTTACTCGTGCGCAGTGTAACGAAATGCTTGAATTGGCTGAAAAAGGCATTCAAGAACTGATTAAAAAACAACAGCAAGCTTTAGGCTGGTAAGTTGTTGGGTTAAATATGTAAAAAATGCACCTTCAGGTGCATTTTTTTATATCCAGAAAATGAGAAAAGGGCTACAAAAGCTTGCAAGAGTCGAACGCTTTGAAACGCCTGCTTAAGACTCAGCTCATATTCAGGGTCTAGACTGATGCTTTATTTACAGGAGTATAGAATGTTAAATATTATAATCCTGCTGGTATCCGTGGTAACACTGGCACTCATGACCAGTGATCCGCGAGCTTCAGAACAAAAATCCATGCCATCCGCCTGGCAACAGAACCCATCAGCCAGTGAAATTCAGGATTTAAGCGCTCAACTGAAATCTAAATCGCAAAATGCTACTGAGCAGAATTAAGCATTAAAGCGCATGGATAGATCAACCGCTTTGACGTCTTTGGTTAACACACCCATCGAAATATAATCCACACCAGTTGTTGCCACTTCACGTAAATTTGCAATGGTGATGTTGCCCGATGCTTCCAGTTTGCAACGACCGGCAACATGCTGAACGGCATCAATCATTTGTTGCTGGCTAAAGTTATCCAGCATCACGATGTCTGCTTTGGCTTCTAGCGCCTGATTCAGTTCATCCCAGGTTTCAACTTCAACTTCAACTGGTTTACCCGGTGCGATGTTGTGTGCCTTGGCAATGGCCTGTGCAATACCGCCGGCTGCCATAATGTGGTTTTCTTTAATCAGGAAGGCATCGAATAAACCCAAACGATGGTTCTGACCGCCACCAATTGTCACTGCATATTTTTGTGCAATACGTAAGCCTGGCAGGGTTTTACGGGTATCGAGCAATTTGGTATTCAGGCCTTCTAATTGTTTTACATATTCAGCGGTTTTAGTGGCAACCGCAGAAAGCGTCTGGATAAAGTTAAGGGCAGGGCGCTCAACGGTGAGTAAGCTACGTGCAGGACCTGCCAGCTTTAAAAAGGTTTCGTTGGCCTGGACGCGGTCGCCATCATTTTTCAGCCAGGTCACCTGTACCGTTGCATCATAGGCTTGAATTAAGGCATTGACCCAAGGCTGACCGGCAAGCACCATCTCTTCACGGCTAATGATGGTGGCAGTGGCTTGTTCATCTTCAGGGGTTAATAAAGCGGTGATATCACCTTCGCCAATATCTTCTTGTAATGCTTGTTGAATNNATTTGGATCGATTGTTCCAGCAAGGATTGAGATATGCTCATCAGTATTTCCGTATCTTTTTTAACCCATGAAAATTGCGCGTTATATTAGCATTGTTCATTTAAAAGAAATGTTTTTTCAAGCGATTTTTATTTACGGTATTTGAGATTTTAAGTTTAAAGTTTTAGGATTGCGCTAAAATCATCAACTTATATAAATCGGACTCAGGATTGGATTATGCAACAGGCGCCCTTTTTTCAGGTCATCGATGGTCAGTTAATCGGTGCAAGGCAGCTACATTCCCCAAATTATAATTCACGTCCTGAGCAAACCGAGATTCAATTGGTGGTGGTGCATAACATCAGTTTGCCACCGTCACAGTTTGGTGGCGGTTATATTGAACAATTTTTTCAAAACCAGCTGGACTGGTCACAGCATTCTTATTTCCAAACCATTGAAGGCATGCAGGTTTCTGCACATCTGCTAATTTTACGCAGTGGTGAAGTGCTGCAATTCGTGAACTTCAATGATCGTGCCTGGCATGCCGGACGTTCAAGCTATTTAGCCAAAAAAGAATGTAATGATTATTCCATTGGTATTGAGCTGGAGGGGAGTGATAACCAGCCTTTTGAAGAAATTCAATATGTTGTGCTGGCGCAGGTGGTTGCCGTATTACAAGCCAGCTATCCGAAAATATTACAACATTTGGCCGGTCATTCGGATATTGCGCCTGGACGTAAAACCGATCCGGGACCATGTTTCGACTGGGTTAAATTCAGAACTTTATTGCAACAGCACAAAGCCAATCCTTAATTGACAGGCTTTATGATTAAACAACGAAACTCTATTTCGAGTTTCATTACAATAGCGACTTAATTTTTTCACTGGGTGGTTACGATGGCGCTTTGGCGGTCGACCTTTATTGTTAGCGCAATGACCATGTTATCTCGGATCTTGGGTTTAGTCCGGGATGTGGTGTTGCTGAATGTGTTTGGTGCAGGTAAAGATTTCGATACCTTTGTGGTGGCGTTTCGTATTCCTAATTTTTTTCGGCGGCTGTTTGCCGAAGGTGCATTTTCGCAAGCCTTTATACCGGTTTTAACCGAATATAAAACCACGCGCACTCATGCAGAAGTGCAAATTCTGATTAGCCGGGTGTTTGGATGTCTGGCTACCTTTATGACCACGCTGACGTTTATTGCCATGATTGCGGCACCTGCNNGCCATGATTGCGGCGCCGGCCGTGCTGTATATTTATGCGCCGGGTTTCCATGACGACCCGGAAAAATTTGCCCTGGCGACGGACATGTTCCGCCTGACCATTCCCTATCTGCTGTTTATGTCTTTAACTGCTTTTGCCAGCAGTATCCTGAACAGTTACGGTTCTTTTTCAACTCCGGCATTTTCACCGGTGTTATTGAATATCACCATGATTGCCGGTGCGTGGTGGTTAACGCCCTATATGGCCGAACCGATTATGGCACTCGGCTGGGCGGTGGTGGTTGCGGGCATCTTGCAGCTGGTCATTCAGATTCCGGAGCTGTGGCGCAAAAAACTGCTGATTCCACCGAAAGTGGATTTCAAGCACGAAGGTGTGGAACGCATCATGAAATTGATGCTTCCGGCACTGTTTGGTGTTTCGGTCACCCAGATTAACCTGCTCCTGAATACCATTTGGGCCTCCTTCATGCAGGATGGTTCGGTATCGTGGTTATACAGTGCCGAGCGGATGACCGAATTGCCTTTGGGATTAATCGGGGTAGCCATTGGTACCGTAATTTTACCTTCACTGTCTGCACGTCATGCCGAACAGGATCAGGCCAAGTTCCGTGGCATGATTGACTGGGCGGCGAAAGTGATCATGCTGGTCGGTATTCCAGCCAGCATTGCCTTGTTTATGTTGTCTACTCCGATTATTCAGGCCTTGTTCCAGCGTGGGCAATTTACCCTTGAAGATACCCAGATGACCGCATTGGCCTTGCAATGTATGAGTGCCGGGGTGATTTCCTTTATGCTCATTAAAGTATTTGCCCCAGGTTTTTATGCCCAGCAAGACACCCGAACTCCGGTGCGTGTCGGCTTGATGGCAGTAGCTGCCAATGCCATTTTAAACGTGGTGTTTATTGGTTTCTTTAAACTGATTCATTGGGAAGCTGAGCATATGGCACTGGCCCTGGCTTCTTCAGGGTCTGCACTGGTGAATGCCGGCATGCTGTATTTCTATCTGCATCAACGCAATATTTTCCGTTTTGGTGCGCATTGGAAAAAGCTGTTTCTCCAGTATGCGATTGCCAATGCTGCCATGATTGCTGCATTGTGGTATGGCTTGACCTGGTACAATGGAGAGGTATCGCAATGGATACGTATTCTTGAAGTGATTGGTCTGTGCGTAATCGGTGTGGCGGCTTATGGCATTGGTTTATTGGCAACCGGCTTTCGACNNAAAGAGCCTGATCAGGCTCTTTTTTATATCAAGTAAGATATTTTAAAGCGGAAGTCATTTAACTAAATCCTTCCCCGAGAGAGGAAACCGACGATTGCCAGAATAACGGCAACGACGAGTAAAATAACCGCAAAATCTTTAGATAATCCTGCGACACCAGCGAAACCTAATAGACTAGCAATCAGTGCAATCACTGCAAAAATAATGGCCCAACGGAACATAAGCTTTCTCCATGTGTTGTTATTTTCAAAGTAGATTTAGTATAGGGGCGGAAAATTTCCAACAGTGTTATGCTTATGTTGAAAAAATGTTCACTTTGACAGCAAATATATGATT
>DKLL01000089.1:8284-13435 GCA_002455755.1 Acinetobacter sp. UBA6641 | reverse complement strand
CTTCATAATCTCTTAATGATCTATTTTCTACCTCGTCAGTAGAAAATTTAACGCAATAAACATCTAACAACTTAACCTATTCAGCTAAGTTCGTTTGCTGTATCGCGTCGGGATGAGCTCATTATAGGGCAATTTCGTACACGTGCAAGTATTTTTAACTGATTGTCTTATTGAGTGTTTTATTTTTATGCACCATTTTGGTTCATTTTTATTCTAATTTACATATAAAAATATGATTTTAAAGCAAAAATATGATTAAAATATTTCTGCTTTATTTTTACTTACTTTTTCTCAGCTGCTGCTTTAATACTCATACTGACAATTTTCACTGCTTGCTTCGGTACATTTTGATGCATTCCAAAGTTCGCAGTCGGTACTTGGGTGATCTTATCTACCACATCCATACCTTTAATCACTTTACCAAATACTGCATAACCGGCATTCATCTGGCTTCTGTTTAAAAAGTCATTATCTACCGTATTAATAAAAAATTGACTGGTTGCAGAATTAGGATTGTTGGTTCTTGCCATGGCCAAAGTACCACGTGCATTTTTCAATCCATTATACGATTCATTCTGGATTGGTGCTTTGGTCTGTTTCTCTACCATGTTGGCATCCATTCCCCCACCCTGAATCATAAAGCCAGGAATCACACGGTGAAAAACAGTGCCGTTATAAAAGTTATCTTTTATATAGCCTTCAAAGTTTTTTGCTGAAATAGGTGCTTTATCATTAAATAGCTCTATTTCAATATTCCCCATAGAAGTTTTCATTTCTACCAAGGTATTTGCAGCCATCACCTGCGCACTCATACATACAGCACTGATAGCAAATAAGGTCTGTTTTAACATTTCTTTACTCTTCTACTTTAAGTTGTAATTGTGAATGTCTATATATTAATCTTTCAATATAAATATAACAGCTTCTCTTTTTGATATAAAACGAGTATTACAATGAGTGCAGAATTAAGTACAACTACTTTTCCCCTTTATCCACCCTGGCATTTACATGGTGATGCTTTTATTTTGAATTACTGGTTAACTCTCAAATTTATTGCTCAGCATCGTAGTTTTTATATTGCTCCTTCTCCGATTGGTCGCGTAGTACAGGTTATGCTGGTTCGTTATCACGATTCTCCTGTGGGCCCCTATGATGAATTGCTGATCTTGGACCATCCTTTAATTAGTAAAAGACGCTTATCTTCTATTCCTAAGATTTATGTTTCTACAGAAGCCTCTATGGTAAATGGACAACATTTTTGGGGAATTCCGAAACAGCTGGCTCAATTTGAGTGGCTCATCCATGAGGATATAGTGTATTGCACAATTCGCTTTGACCAGCAAGAAATGAGTTTGTGCTTGCAGAAATATAAACATAGTCAAACTTTTTATATAAATAGCCATCATTTGCCGGCACGACTGCTGAATATCCAACAAGCCTGGCAAGGTTCACGTTATCAATTTACTCCACAATTTCGCGGTAAGCTGAGTAAATTAAAACAAGCCAGCTGGAAAAACACCCAAGCGATATTCCCCGATTTTTCCCAAGCTCGCTATTTACACAGTTTTTATGTTCCTGAATTTAGCCTGACCTTACCTAAAGCCAAAATTGAGAAAAAAATAGGTGTTTCACGTGAAACACCTTAAATGCAGATCGAGACTAAATTAAAAAATTAAGCGTGCTTATCCCAGAACTTTTTGTAGTTTTTACTTATTTCAATAAAATACTTTTTAGCACGATGAGAAACTGGCGTTAGATTGATAAAACCATGGGGTTGATCGTTATATTCCTGATAATGCACCTTTACACCGCGATGACGTAATTTATGTGCATAAATCTCTCCTTCATCGTGTAATACATCATGACCTGCAGTCACCACAAAGGTAGGCGGTAATTTGTCATGCTTACCATAGGTCGGGGAAATCAGCGGATCATCCAGTTCGATCTGATGGGTATCTGCATAATAATGGGTCACAAAATCTATATCTTTACTGGTTAAAACCAGCCCTTCATGATAGGCATAGAAGGATGGATGACGGCTTTTAAAATCGACTGCCGGATAGAGCAGTAATTGGGCCTGCGGTGCATAAACTTTATGCGCACTTCGTTGTGCGACTACTGTACTGATATTGCCTCCTGCACTATCACCAGCCACTGAAATTCTATTTTTCAGGATTTTAAGCTGCTTTCTGTTTTGATGTACCCACGCCAAGGCATCTTCACAGGTTTGAATCAGTTTACTTGGACTCGCTTCAGGTGCTAAAGGATAGTCAATACTTAAAACCTGTACTTTTGCATGCACAGCAAGTAGACGGCAGACTTCATCATGTGAATCTAAACTGCCTACCATAAACCCACCACCATGAAAATATACCACCATGGGTAACTTTTTAGCGGGTGCAGGATGGTAATGCCGCGCAAAGATGGTACCGCTATGCAAGGGTAAGCGCAGATCTTCTACCTGTTTCACGGGTGTAGGTTTGCCTTTAATAGATTGCATTTGCAAATCAAAGTTTTTGCGCGCATGGATAACATCTTCACTGAAAATACCGCTATTGCCGCGCTTTAACTGAGCCGCCATCATGCATTGGATTAAGGGATCGAGTTCAGGGTATTGATGCGGATATCTTAAAATTTTAACTAAAGATTTTTGTGCAAAACTGGGTAATCTGTCCAAAGTACGTGCAGCTGCACCTTGGCCTCTTTCTAATACGGTCTGTAAATTTCGACTAAAAGCAACCATTATTGCACCTTCCTTTTATTTTAATCTTCACATTTTCTACATGATCAGCCAATGCTTGACCATACTCTTATATAAGTCTAATCATCTGTATACACAGTGAAAACATTCATACGCTAATCTTCTTTTTATACCTTGTCATTGACAGTTTCCATGTATATTTCGGAGTGTTTTTGCTACTCCTTACAACAAGAAGGATAAACGTTATGGCTAAAAGACTCATCATACTGTCATTAGCAACGACATTTTTAGCTGTAGGATGTGTCGCATTTCCTGAAGATGGCGGTTATTACGATGGACGTTATGATGATCGCCATGACCGAAATTATGGTTCAGGTTATGACTATCGATATGAACGTGAGCGGGATCGTCAACGTTGGGAATATCAACAGCGTCAAAACCGCCTGGAATTGGAACGTAAAAAACGAGAGCTTGAGCGACGTCAATGGCAACAGAACCACCAAAAACAATCCGAGTGGGAACGTAAAAAACGTGAACAGCAACATCAATCAGAACAAGGTAAAAGAATTGCTGAACAGAAGCGAAATAACCCATCCAACTGGGAGCGAAAAAGCGTGAACTTGAACGCCAACGTGTCCAACAGCAGCGTAAAAAGGTAGAGCTGCGGCAGAGCGATAAAATGCAAGAAAGACGGGGCAATGATCGTCGTCGAGATAGACATCAGCCAGAACGTCAGCATCGTGATCACTGATTTCTTTCAGGCTATTTCATTTTCGTTAATTCAATGCCCGGTAGTTAAAGGGCATTGAATTAAACTAATCTGGCTTAGAACCGAATATTTAAACTTTATGGGATCGTCCAAATGAATGATCCAAGAATTCTGATGATGATCTATGCTGGATTCTCAGTTTGAAAGCTTCAATCTGATTTTAAATCCCCTCATCCATTCGCTATCACTCTATGCTTACCGAGCAGCATGTGAATCTTGAAAAGCATAACCAGATAAAGTAATACCCACGTGAACTAAAATATCCGCATGGACCCCCCATATCAACTAGCTGCGCCTGAGTTGCCCCCTTGGAACAATATATAAAAAATGGAAATAGGATTTATTTTTCAATTATTTAAAATATATTGATCTGTTAAAATTTTGCTAAATAAACTATATACATTCTATTCGTGCACAATTTGCCAAATTTCAAGCAAAAAAAAAAAGCTTATCCAAAGGTTGGATAAGCCTAGAAAACACATTTCTTAAATACCAAAAGAAACTACAGCAATAGAATCTGGGTGAAATAATAATCAGCTGTGTTTTTTGTGAAATATATATTTCATTCAATATTGATCGTTTTTAAGTCTAAGTTTTAATTTTAAGATGGTTTTCAATTATTTTTAGCCTGTACAGAAATCAGTGCAATAAACCTTGATACGTTAGCTAAATATTTACTATTCCTCATATTTTTAACAATACCCGATTAACAGTATCGCACTCTATCAATCTACTCATGATTCATTCGCAACTAATAGACAATTTCTAAGTTCAAGATTAAAAAACAGGGATTTTTATTCTTTTTAATCAAATTAAACAGATTTAATTGCTTGTCTCGCTTGAATTTTTATCGTCTGCCCCGAACTCTGTATTAATCATGAATATTATCACTCATGGCAGTTCAGGATTAACGCAGTTAGCACTGAGGCCAAAAGGACTGACATGTTTAAAAACCCATTCAAACGGAGTAAATCTATGGCAACTGAGCAAAATCAAGACGCCCAAGATCTAGAGCAGGAGCAAGCTGAGCGACCTACAGCAGAGTCTCAAGCTGAAACAGAGCAAGCCGAAGTTTCAGTTGAAGATTTACAGGCTCAAATCACCAAATTAGAAGAAAGCTTAAAACTTGAAAAAGCACGTACAGCCAATGCGGTCTATGAAGCACAAAAAAGCGTAGAACGTATTCAACGTGATGCTGAAAAGCATAAAGAAACAGTAATTGAGAAATTTGCGAAAGAATTGCTCGACTCTGTGGATAATTTAGAGCGTGCCATCCAAGCCGCGGGCGGCATTGAGTCGCCATTGGTTGAAGGTGTAGAGCTGACCTTAAAATCACTGCTCAATACACTGGAAAAATTTAACGTTGTAGAAGTCAATGTGAACAACGGTTTCAATGCAGATTTACATCAGGCAGTCGGTATTGCACCGGATGTCAAAGCAGGCGAAATCGGTACGGTATTGCAAAAAGGTTATACCCTTTCAGGCCGTTTACTGCGTCCAGCAATGGTCCTTGTAGGTCAATAAGGTAAAGAAACTCGAGAGTTTTTCTATTTTTTTCATGCAAACAACTTGAAAAATTTTGAATGGCTCTCATATCGGATAACAAGCAAAAACATTGCAAAAAATAATTTTGAGGAAGCATCCAAATGGCTAAAATTATTGGTATTGACTTAGGTACAAC
>DKLL01000089.1:2563-8115 GCA_002455755.1 Acinetobacter sp. UBA6641 | reverse complement strand
AACGTATCATCAACGAACCAACTGCTGCAGCTCTTGCGTTCGGTATGGACAAAAAAGAAGGCGACCGTAAAGTTGCAGTTTACGACTTGGGTGGTGGTACTTTCGACGTATCAATCATCGAAATTGCGGACTTGGACGGCGACCAGCAAATCGAAGTATTGTCGACTAATGGTGATACCTTCCTAGGCGGTGAAGATTTCGATAACGCGTTAATTGAATTCCTGGTTGAAGAATTCAAGAAAGAACAAAGCGTGAACNNGAAAAAGCAAAAATCGAGCTTTCTTCTTCTAACGCAACTGAAATTAACCTTCCATACATCACTGCAGATGCAACTGGTCCTAAACACTTGGTGATCAACGTAACGCGTGCAAAACTTGAAGGTCTGGTGGCTGACCTGGTTGAACGTACCATTGAGCCTTGCCGTATTGCGCTTAAAGATGCCGGTCTTTCAACTTCAGACATCTCTGACGTGATCCTGGTGGGTGGTCAGTCTCGTATGCCACTTGTACAACAAAAAGTACAAGAATTCTTTGGTCGTGAGCCACGTAAAGACGTGAACCCGGACGAAGCGGTTGCAATTGGTGCTGCGATTCAAGGTGCGGTGTTGTCTGGTGACAAAACTGACGTATTGCTTCTTGACGTAACTCCATTGACNNACGATTCCTGCGAAGAAATCTCAAGTGTTCTCGACTGCTGCAGACAACCAGCCTGCTGTAGACATTTCGGTTTACCAAGGTGAACGTAAAATGGCGCAGCAAAACAAATTGTTGGGTAACTTCCAGTTAGGCGATATCCCACCTGCTCCACGTGGCGTGCCACAAATTGAAGTATCGTTCGATATCAATGCTGACGGTATCTTGAAAGTGTCTGCAAAAGACAAGAGCACTGGTAAAGAGCAATCAATTCAAATTAAAGCAAACTCTGGTTTGAGCGATGCCGAAATTGAAGCGATGATCAAAGATGCTGAAGCGAATGCTGAAGAAGACCGTAAGTTCGAAGAGCTGGCGAAAGCACGTAACGAAGCTGATGCTCTTGTTTCTAGCGCGCAAAAAGCAGTAAAAGATCTTGGCGAACAAGTGACTGCTGACGAAAAAACTGCGGTTGAAACTGCTGTTTCTGAACTTGAAGCTGCAACCAAAGAAAATGACGTTGAAGCGATTAAAGCCAAAACTGAAGCATTGCAAAACATCATCATGCCAATCACGCAACGCGCTTATGAAGCCGCGCAGGGTGCTCAAGGCGGTGCGCAAGGTTTTGATCCAAATGCATTCCAAGGTGATGCGGGTCAACAACAAAAAGCGGATGACGGCGTAGTTGATGCTGAATTCACAGAAGTTAAGGATGACAAAAAATAATTTGTCACTTTAAAAAAAAGACCGCATTTTATGCGGTCTTTTTTATTGCTCTTATAGGCAATAAAATAAATTTTGACTAAAATATAATTATATAAATCACTTAAAAATAAAAACATGCAGAATTTCATTAAACTTTTACTGATTGCTTCCGGCCTTGCAGTCATGATGCTCTACCCAATGGGCAATCTCTTTATTGTACTACCCGCTAATGTTTTTCTTTCCCCATTTAATTATTTGCAAAACTTAGGTATAGAAGCTGCCTTTACACTTGGTTTTTTAATTTCAACGCTTGTATTGTTACTGCTATCTGTGCCTCAGCGTTATCCGTATGGAAAAGGCTTTATCTTGTTAGGCTTGGGATTATTCAGCTATATTATTTTTCAGCTGTATAAACATGAAGTAAGTCTATATGCTTTCAATCATCGAAATGAAAACCCTTATAATATTAAATACTTAATTGAATTTATTATTTTTTTAATTAATTTTTTAGGTTTAATTTTCATTTATCATTCTAATTTGCCTAAACAAATTTCCGAGTTTAAAAAACAAAAAAATAAAGCTTAAGATGCTAAGTTTCCTGAACTTAAGCATGACAAAAAATAATGTATCGAATTTAAAAAAGACCGGGTAAAAGCGCGGTTTTTTTTATTTTTATTTCTACTTAATTGTTATACAGTATAAAAAAATAATGATTTTAAGCTTTTATGCGCTTAGTGCTACTCAGTCTTATGGTCATATTTCTGTTAGGCATGACCTATCAAAATCGAAATCATCCCCAAGTTCGCTATAACAACCTGTTGGATCGTATACAGCATCCTTTTGATACCCGGTTACGTTACCGCATTGCTGAAGTGGATCCGCGTTTTGGCCTGAGTGAAGATGAACTCAAACGGATAAGCCAGCAAGCCACGGACATTTGGAAAACCGGTACGGGCAAAGACTATTTTGTTTATGATCCCAATGCCAAGCTGAGCATTCATTTAATTTATGATCAACGCCAGAACGACTCTGTGCAACGCCGTCAGCAATTTGGACAAATTCAACAAAGCCAACAATTGTGGACCAGTAAAAATCAGCAGCTAAAGCAATTTAAAGATGAATTAGACCGCGCTCACACTATGCTGGAAGCGAGAAAAACCCAATTAGATCTACAGTTACAGCAATACAATCAACATATAGCTATCATTAATCAAAATGGCGGAGTTCCTTCCTCACAACGTGAGCAACTCATTCAGCAACAAAATCAATTACAACAGCAAATTTCTGTATTACAGCAAGAAATCAGTATCTATAACCAAAAAATTCAACAACTCAATCTTCAGGTAGATGAACTTAATCAGCTTAATCAACAGATTAATCGCTCTGTAAAACACTTTAATCAGCGTTTTCAACCACGATTATTTGATAAAGGCTCATTTAATGGTAAGCACATTACTATTTATGAATTTGAGTCTGAAGATGATTTGCGTTTAACACTGGCACATGAGTTCGGCCACGCGCTCGGACTCAAACATAATCAAGATCCTCAAGCGCTGATGTATCCCCTTATGAAAGAGCAGAATCTGCAAAATTTCAGATTATCAGCGGCAGATATTGCCTTATTGCAAGAACGTTGAAACGTGATTGGGATACAATGCAAAAATCCCTTACTTTTGATGAGCCTATGTAGGGCAATACAACGGCAATAAAGTTAATTTCGTGTTATTGTAATAGCCGAAAATGACCACAGAAAATTTCTGGAGATGCGTGTGAGTTACTACCATATTCTTATTGAAGTAAATGATCACATCAGTACGATTGAACAAACTCGCGATATTGAAATTTTTGATATTGTTGATATTCAGCCTTATCTCCACTCAATTCTGTTGCCTTATTTCAATGAGCAACTGATTGAACTTGAAGATGAAAATTTAGAATTTAAAGATATTCTACATTTACAAGTCAAACAAACCCTGTTGCCTATTCAAGATTTGATTGAAGAAGAACAGCGTTTACTGCCAAGTGATACCGATATCACGATCAGTGCTTATGAAATTTTTAACAATCGTGATTTAAGCCAAGACGTCACAACTGTTATTTTTGATATTTTGGAAGCTGCAAAACTCGAAGCTTAATGATTTNNGTTCACGTTTTATTGTGAGCAACCCGAATGCAACAACAACCTGTGGTTGTGGTTCATCTTTCTCTATTTAATCAGATATGAAAAAGCCCTCCAAAAAGGAGGGCTTTTTTATATCTGATTAAATTGAGAAAGACGAACCACAACCACAGGTTGTGGTTGCATTCGGATTGCTCACAATAAAACGTGAACCTTCCAAACCTTCTACATAATCAACTTCTGAGCCGACAAGATATTGATAGCTGAGTGAGTCGACCAGCATTTTCACGTCACCATTAATAAATTCAGCATCATCTTCATTCATACTTTCAGCGAAATTAAAGCCATAAGAGAAACCAGAACAACCACCACCTGTAACGTAAACACGTAACATTAATTCTTGGTTGCCTTCGCTATCACGCAATTGGCGTACTTTATTCGCAGCATTGTCGGTCAGCACCAAAGCTTGGGCATTCATGTGGGATTCCTCTGTTCAATTCAGGTGTCTTGAAATATAAA
Source organism: Acinetobacter sp. UBA6641 (assembly GCA_002455755.1). Taxonomy (GTDB): domain Bacteria; phylum Pseudomonadota; class Gammaproteobacteria; order Pseudomonadales; family Moraxellaceae; genus Acinetobacter. The sequence continues at coordinate 4,143 of DKLL01000089.1, read as the reverse complement.
AGACCATATATCAAGTATAGCATACCCAATATATGGTCAATATTTGCAGATTTAAAGTTAAATCAGACTATTTTTCTCAAGATTGTTTGTAGTTCTCATCTTGCAAACTACATTCGAAATTCTTTGGATCTTGCTTACAACGGAATTGCCAGAGCAATTTCATCATACGCTTATCATACACACCGCGTTTGGTTAAATCGACTCGTGACTCGCGCATTAACTTTTGATAGCCTGCCTTCTCTGCTTCAGGANNCGCTTATCATAAACGCCGCGTTTGGTTAAATCGACCCGCGATTCGCGCCTGAGTTTTTGATAGCCTGCTTTATCTGCTTCAGGAATTTGCATCCAGTATTTTTGTGGGATATCAGCTTTCATTTTACCTAAAATATCAAAGGCACGAGGTAACTGGCTTTTCACCCATTCACGTGATTTTTGTCCATATCCTGCTGGAAATTTATCGGGACGAATAATCACATTACCCGTCACCTGTAAAATAGGATAATTCACAATCGCGCCCTTATTTCCTAAACCCTTATAGAGTTCTAACGGTTTAAACACGGCCGCAGGTGCACCAATAATATCCACTTGGCCATTGTTAAATTTAGCGCCGAAATTGGTGACATCTGCACTAACCGCCTGTGCCCCAACTTGCTGAACCATAATTTTTTGCGCTTCATCGTAATCAAGCACTGCTATTTTTTTACCTGCAGCTTTTGCCACGGTATTGATATTACGGTCATTGACCATTAAAAAGGCATCACCGACTGGAATTACGCCCACCACTTCATATTTATTATTTACCATATGCTTAGCAAAGGCTGGGTTGGCTAAGCCCTGCATGACTTTTACCGCCAGTTTTAAATCGGGAATCGCGCCAATCGCATCAAGTGAACCGGTAAAATGATTAAACTGACGACCGCGCATACCGGTCACACTAATCCCGTCACACTTTCCGGCTTTAAAATCTTCAGCGATGACACCTTCATTTTGTCCTACCCGTAATTCAATATCTGCGCCCCAATTTTTGGCTGCCAATTGATAATCTTTCATCAGGGCAAAAACATCTCCACTTTTACCCACCAAATCAAATACGCAAATTACCTGTTTGGCTTGAGTAACACTGGTAACTGCACACAAACCTAGACCAAGCAGCAGTGTTTTAGACCATGGCATCATGATTTTTTCTTCCTTGTATGATTATTTTATTCAGTTTTGGATTGAATCATTTTTGTTTTTTTATTTATCACCCATCACCAGTCTTTAAGACATGTTTTATGGACTGATAAAATTGAACTTTTCTTTTTTAAGATTACGCCTTTTTTGACGCACCACAATGGCAAAAATGACAAAACCCAAGCGACAAAAAAGCCTAGATCAAATCTAGGCTTTCTTTTTTAAAATCAATATTATTCACCGCCTAGTGAACATTCAAAATTCGCTTTATCGACAGAACAACGTGCCTTTTTCAACACACTCATCATGCCTGCATCATAGATACCGCGCTTGGTCATATCCATACGGCCTTCACGCAATAATTTTTGATATTTGGTTTTATCTTCTGCAGTCAGGTTCAATTTGAA
>DKLL01000089.1:0-2512 GCA_002455755.1 Acinetobacter sp. UBA6641 | reverse complement strand
GAACCTAAACCTTTATAGATTTCTAAAGGTTTATAAGCATAGGCAGGTGCTCCCACCATATCGACCTGACCATTATTAAATTTTGCGACAAAGTTAGACACATCAGAAATCACTGCCTGCGCACCTACGCGTTGCACCATAATTTTTTGTGCATCGTCATAACCCAATACCGCAAATTTTTTGCCTGCCGCTTTTTCAATGGAATTAATTTGTTTATCATGTACAAAAATAAAAGCCGAACCCAAAGGAGCAATACCAGCTACTTCATATTTTTTACCGCCTAAATTACTGATCATTTTCGGCGCATTACGCTTGTCCAAAGCAAAAGTAATGGCACGCTGGGCAATCGCATTACTTGGTGCACCACCGAGCGCATCAATTGAGCCTACAAATTTGTTATATTGACGTGCACGCATTGCGGTCATGAATACGCCATCACACTTGCCTGCTTTAAAGTCATTATCAGCGACTGCTTCATCTTGACGTGGAATAAGATTAATTTCTGCGCCCCATCCTTTGGCAGCCAATGCCCATTCCTGAGCCATTTGAAAAGACTCACCCGATTTACCCAGTAAATCGAATACACACACATCAACTTTAGCGGCTTGCGCTGTGCTGGTTAAGCCTACAGCGGTCAATGTTGCCAATGCAAAAATCGTTTTTTTCATTATTTCTGTCCTTTTGGAATCTTGTTGTTTAACGAGTATCCTTTCACGTCACAAATATTAAGCAAGTTCATGATAAAAAAATAGAGCATTTACTCCAATTAATTATGACTCAAATGCCAATTGGTTTTTATTTTTTTATATTTATATTAAAAATCATGACCTTATTTAATAACGATTTTTACGTATAATTTATGAAATTTAAGCTATTTTACAAATAAAAACATAACTGCCTTTTTATTCACCATTTAATGAACACTCAAAGTTGGTTCGCTCCACAGTACAACGGGCTTTTTTCAGCACTGTCATCATAGTTGGTTCATAAATTCCTTGTTTGGTCAGATCTAAACGACCTTCCCGCAATAGTTTTTGATATTTTTCATAATCTTGTTTAGTCAAATTTACTTTATATTTGGCAGGAATTCCTGCTTCCAGGCGCTGCACCATGGCAAAGCTTTTCGGTAAAATTTTGATAAACCAGCTACGCGATTGGTCTCCAAAGCCTTCAGGGAATTTCTCCGGACGAATGACCAGATCAGCAGTCACGTTGACGACTGGAAAATTAATCATTGCACCGGTAGAACCCAAACCCTTATAGATTTCTAACGGCTTAAAGGCATAGGCAGGTGCAGCAATCATGTCCACTTCGCCATTGTTGAATTTTTTCACAAAATTGGAAATATCAGCCATCACCGGTACTGCGCCAATACGCTGGACAACAATTTTTTGCGCCTGATCATAGTGCAGGATGGCAAACTTTTTACCTTGTGTCTTTTCTATCGAATTAATTGATTTATCACGTACAAAAAGATAGGCGGTACCAATTTGCCCAATCCCCACCACCTCATATTTTTCATTGGCAATGGTACTGATGAGCCGCTTTTTATTGCGTTTATCCAGTACAAAAGAAATGGCTTTTTGCGCAATCTGATTACTTGGAACGCCACCCAGCGCATCGATTGAACCGGCAAATTTGTTATAGGCACGGGCACGCATTGAGGTCATGTAAAAAGCATCACAGACACCGGCCTTGAAATCTTTTTCAATTCTTGCTTCATCTTGATATGGCATTAGATTGACCTTGGCCCCCCAGTTTTGACTGGCCAAAGCCCATTCTTCAATTAATTTATAGGACTCACCTGCTTTACCGAGTAAATCAAATACACAGATATTCTGTTTTGCCTGCGCTAAGCTCGAAAAACCCAAAAGTGTGAGCGTAGATAAAATAAAAGTCCTTTTTTTCATGATGTACCTTATTCTTTTTTCACTTTTTTCTCGTAGAAAATCACTATAATTTTCTTTTTATACTAAAAACAGAGCTGCTCAGGCCTTTCTGACGAAAGGCTATTTTTTGCACAATTTGTCACATTTTTATTGATCTACTTAAAATCATGCTTTTATAAGAAAGAATAATGCCCAGCCTTTTTCTTTTCTGAGTAGCTTCCTTTAGAATAGGCCCATCATTCTTCTCTTTTAGATATTTCAATGATTCAGTTAGATCAACTTTCTATACGTCGCGGTGGACGTGTTTTATTTCAAAAAGCGTCTATGCAGCTACATCCAGGATGGAAAATTGGCCTAACCGGTGTCAATGGTGCAGGAAAATCGACCCTGTTTGCTGCCTTATTGGGNNGAGATGAAAGCCATTGATTTTGTCCTGTCAGGCGATGAGGAATATTGGGATATCCAGCATAAACTGGAACATTCTGAAAACCTGAATAATGAAGAATTAGCACATTTATATGGCCGCTTTGACGAAATTAATGGCTACTCTGCCCCATCGAAAGCATCACAATTGATGGCGGGTCTGGGGTTCTTTGAGCATCCGTCTCAACTGGATGGTTCAA
>DKLL01000092.1 GCA_002455755.1 Acinetobacter sp. UBA6641 | reverse complement strand
ATATCGACAAACTGTATCAGTTTTCCTTCGACACCTTGCTCAATTACGGGAACTATTTACTGGCACCCGGCTTACGCCAAATTATTGAAAAATATCCAAAATTGCATGATAAACCCCTTACACCGGCACTGCATTTTCTGGTCGGGGTGCTTAACGGCGTGCTGGGCGATTATTTATTAAAATATCAAAACCCGATGGCTCTGCCGATGGTGCTGTATGACCATTATGGCGGACTGCAAAAGGGTGATTTATCTGGTCGCGTAGTGATTTTTGTCCATGGCTTGTGCCTGAACCATCTGGACTGGACCAAGCCTCAATACGGCGGTATAGGCGAGAAGTTATTGGCGCAACGTGACCATAACACCATGCTCTACCTGAATTACAATACCGGACGGCGTATCTCGGCCAATGGCCGTAGCCTTTCCCATACGCTGGAAGATTTGATTCGCCGCAATCCGCGCATTACCAGTATTGATTTAATTGGCCACAGTATGGGCGGTCTGGTTTCGCGCAGCGCCCTGTTTTACGGCAAGCAAAATATGTATCAATGGATGCATCTGACCGAAAATCTGGTCTGCCTGGGTTCACCACATCATGGTGCCGTCCTGGAACGCTTTGGTTTTATTCTGCAAGATAAACTGGGACATTTTCCCTTTGTGAAAATTATCCGGCATATCGTCAATATTCGCAGCAATGGCATTCTGGATTTACGCTATGGCAGTGTCCGTGATGATGACTGGGAGCATAATCATGCCCGGATTGGCGGCATGGATGACAACCGTAAACCGGCACCCCTACCGAAACATATCAATACCTATCTGGTTGCAGGCACCATTGAATATGAAAATAAAAAGAACCGAACCTTAAAGGTGCTGGGTGATTATCTGGTCAGTGTGGAAAGCGCTTTAGGTGAACATCCAAATCCGCGTTTCCAGCTGAAAGTGCCGGAATCCCATAAAGCGATCTTTTATGGCGTGAGTCATTTTGAAATTAACTATCATTCCAGTGTGGCAGAACAAATTGTGAAATGGTTTTATCCACCGCAAAATGAGCAGGTCAAAGAACAGGTACATGAATATCGCATGCATTTGGAAGACTTGTCCGGCATTGCGCTGACTTAAGTGAACAATAAAAAAGCCAACTTCATGTTGGCTCTTTTATATAACTTTTTACTTTTTATTGCCCGGCCTATGGGTCAGCAATGGGTATTTACGCAACAGTTGCCACAGACTAATCAAGGCCAGTACCGCAAAGAAAGCCAATGACCAGACCGGAAGAGATTGCCCCAAAAAGGTCCAGTCTACTTTGGCACATTCGCCCGAACCTTTCAGCACCTGCTCAAAGACCGACTTTAACGGTAAAGTCTCCACCCAATAATCCAGGCCTGGACCACAACTCGGCACCTGATCGGGTGGCAAATTTTGTAGCCAGACATGACGGGCTGCTACACCTACAGACCAGAGTATGCTAAGCAGGCCCAACAAGGCATAAAAGCGTTTAAACGCGTTTGAAACAGGATTATGCAGGAAAGCAATCAGAGAAATGATCCCCAGTCCAATCAGGCCTATACGCTGAAAAATGCAGAGCGGACAAGGCTCAAGCCCTTGTCCATGTTCTAAATACAACGCAAATGCCATCCCAATGACACTGGCTAAAAATAACAAACCACTCAAGAAGCGATAACTCCATTGCATGGCAAATCCTCTTAATTTTTATCGATAATTGGCAAGATATTGCTCAAAACTGAGCGCAGTATCCTGTTCCAGTTGCTGTTGTTGCTGCAATGACTGTTCCGCTAAATCATCAAAATAAGCCAGCGTTTCCGGGCTTAACGGATGTTGTTCATAAGTGGTCGCATGTTGCAGTGCCATCACGCTACCAAAACTCCAGGTTCCGCCATTTTCCAGCGTATCGGCAATAACTTGTGCCGACAGGGTTTGATCAACCTCATCAATGCGATTGAGCATGACCTTCAAGGCTGCTGAATACATGTCAGTGTCATAAGCCTCGTCCAGCAAATCGGCCCAAGACTGCATCTGCATGACCTGCGCACGTGCCCAGTCTTCAATCGGATGNNAGCAAATCGGGACTCTCTTGTACCAGGCAATGCAGTGCCAACACTTCCAGAAATGCTGCCGTATTCTCATCCACGCCGATCGGACTGTATGGATTGACATCGACTGCGCGCAGTTCAACATAACCGACGCCACGATTTTGCAGCGCCTGGGATGGGGTTTCTCCGGCTTGTGGCACCTGTTTCGGCCGAACGAGACTGTAATACTCGTTTTCAATTTGCAGTACATGGTCATTAATTTGAATCGGCTCACCATGTTCATCATTAAGTCCCAAACGGCTAAAAGGCGCATAAGGTGTTTTCACCGCTTTTTGCAACCCCTCCAGATAACCCGACAGGTTATTGTAGTGAATGCCCAATTGCTTCTGTGCAGAATTCTGGTAGCCGAAATTGCCCATCCGCAGTGCTGTTGCATAAGGCAGAAACAGAGTGCCTTTTAATAAAGGTAACAGATGATGCTCACGTCCGGTCATAAAGCACTGGCAAACAGAAGGACTGGCGCCTACCAAAAACATCACCAAAGGGGTTAAACGGATAAAGTTACGGATGAGGCCAAAATAACGGTGACTGCGATAATCCTGCAAACTCAGGCTTTTGAGCGCTTCATCGCTTTCATGCTGTTGCAGCGCTTCAAATACTTGATCAGGAAAAGATAAATTATAATGCACCCCGGAAATGGTTTGCATACGGCGGCCATAACGCACCCCTAAACCACGACGATACAAAGTCTTGAAGCGTCCAATATTGGAACTGCCATATTGGGCTAGACGAATGTTTTCTTCGTTATCATCCAGCATACACGGCATCGACAAGGGCCAGAGTTTTTCCCCATGTTCTAAATGGCGATGCGCAACGGCATGAATATCGGTTAAATAATCAAGTGCTTTTTTAATGCTGTCTTGTGGAGGGGTAATAAACTCCATCAAGGCTTCGGAATAGTCAGTGGTAATATGCGGATGTGTTAATGCCGACCCCAATGCTTTTGGATGCGCTGCTTGCGATAAAAAACCATTGCTTTGCATGCGCAGGCTTTCTCGTTCAATACCTCGCAGCATGCCTTTAAACAGCGAAGAATCCACCCAAGCTGGTACCATAACTTGAGGGGTCGATTCGGGTTGACTCATTACAATCTCGCTTAGCGGAAGATAACTACTAAAATAAAATCATCAGTTTATATCAGTATAACGTGAATTGGTGCGGTCAAATCACACCGTGTCTAGTTTTCAAGCAAAATGACCATTTATTTTCTGGCAAATTTTTATCACAAAGTTACTGTATAAGACATCTGAATTTTGTGTTTGTATTGAATAATAAGTGCTAAGGAATTGTAAATATTATGAATTATCCAGATATTTTGGACTTTTGGTTTAGCCCGGAAACCCAGCCCTTATGGTTTGCAAAAAGTGATGATTTTGATGCACTCATTAAGCAAAAGTTTCATGACATTCACCAAAAAGCGGTACAGGCCGAACTGTGGTCGTGGCGTAAAACTGCTGAAGGCCGCTTGGCAGAAATCATTGTTCTGGATCAATTCTCGCGTAATCTGTTTCGGGATCAAGCCCAAGCTTTTGCCCAGGATGCCTTGGCCTTGGCACTGGCCCAGGAAGCCATTAGTCTGGATCTGGATAAACAATTAAGTCCAGAACAACGGTCGTTTTTATACATGCCCTTTATGCACAGTGAATCGAAACTGATCCACGAATTCGCGTTAAAATTATTTCAACGCTTAAATAATCCCATGAATCTGGATTATGAAAAAATGCATAAAGCCATTATTGACCGTTTCGGGCGCTATCCGTACCGCAATCATATCCTGGCGCGTAGCTCAACTGCAGAAGAGCTCGAATTCTTAACCCAACCGAATAGTCGTTTCTAACCATTTATTGTGTCTCCTCCCGCGCACAGTAAATGGTATGGAGGTTCAACATGAAGAACAGCATTATAGGTTTGAGCATGGCCGTGGCCATCGCACTTACAGGCTGTGCAACCACACCTTCCAAACCGCTGACTTTTGACCAGCTGGGGCAATTCAGTAATACGCCCTTAAATACACAAACCTATCGCATCAGTTTCCAGGCCCGTCCCAATATGAGTTTTGGAACTGCCGAAGAAATTACCCTGGTAAAAGCCGCCCAGACCACGGTACAGAACGACTTCCGCTATTTCAAGGTGCTGAATGATCCGAGTAACCGTAGCCAGCCACCCCGTCAGGCCGTGGTCTACTCCACCCCAATGTATTACCCTTATGGTTATTATCGTCGTTATCCCGGTTTCTGGCCTGACCCGTTTTATGATATGCCGCGCGTAGTGACCATTGACCCGGTACAGGTTTCCTATACCATTGAATGTTATAAAGATCAGAAAAAAGCACCGGATGAAGCCTTTGATGCCTATTTGATTTTAAAATATTTAGGACAAAAATATGGCCTAGGTCCTAATGGCGAGGTACTAACCTCACCCGTACCGAAAATAGCAAAATAACAATAGTTGAATAACCGACAGGAAGCTTGCATGACCACAGCGGAAGCAATCACCACACCGAGTTTGCAACGCAGTAAACGCTTTGCCACCACTGCCTTAATCAGTGCCATCGTTATCTGGTTGGTGCTGATGGTGGTGGCCAAGCTGATTCCTGAATATGCCTGGCTGATTCATATTTTGATGCTTTCCGCCGAAGCGGGTGTGGTCGGCGGACTGGCCGACTGGTATGCCATTACCGTATTGTTCCGCAATCCGTTTGGGAAAATGCCGATTCCCAAGTTCCTGCTCGATCACACCGAAATCATTCCACGTAATAAAGCCCGGATTGCCGAATCCATGGGACGCTTTGTACAGGAAAACTTTTTATCGCCTCAAGTGGTTAAACGCAGCCTGCACAATACCGACCTCAGTCTGGCGGTCGGGCAATGGCTGGCCACACCTGAAAATAATAACCAAGTTACCCAAGTCATTCAGCAAACCGTACCGAAGATTTTTGAATTTGTCGGTCAGGAACAGATCGGAAATTTTATTCAGAACAACAGTGTGCAATGGGTTCGTAACACCCAGATCAACACGCTTGCCAGTGAAATGCTGCGCGCGGTGCTGGAAAATGACTTCCATCAGGATGTATTGCAACGCGGACTCGATTTGGCTCACGAATGGATGATCTCACATCCCGAACAAGCCCATGAACTGACCCGCCGACTGTTCAAGGAACTCGGGGTGTGGAAACTGGCCAAAGGCGCCAGCTGGATTGGTATTGATGTACAGCAACGCACCATCGATTCACTGATTGAACGGGTAGAATCCATGCTGGCTGACCCGGAACATCCATGGCGGCAAAAAATTGAACAGATGGGCCAGCAGCTGATGCTGGAACTGGCCGATAGTGAAAGTGAAGCCAGTGAGCGTTTAAACCGCACCAAAGATGCCCTGCTGGATAGTCCACAGGTATTGAATTTTATCAGTGGCGCCGTGGTCATTCTCTGTGATGCCATTAAAACCGATTTACTCAAAGACGATTCCGGCATTGCTCAGAACTTGCGTGTCGCCATTCAGCAAGTCGGGGAAAATATCATTTCCAATCTGCCAGTACGTCAATTACTGAATGAGCGAATGAGTGGACTTGCGGTCAATTTGAGTGATCAATACAGTGAAAAAGTGATCCGTTTTATCAGCGAACGCATTCATGAATGGGATTCACGGGAAATGATTGACAAAATTGAAAATGAAGTCGGTGGCGATTTACACATGATCCGGGTCAATGGCGTGGTGGTCGGTGGTTTTATTGGCTTAATTCTGGGTATTATTCGCGCCTTGGTTGATATGGCGCTTTAAATTTGCGTTCAGGCATTTGAAATCGCAAGCGTCTTCAGGTGCATTGCTTTAGGTCTGCAATATGCCATTAATCATATGTTTTTGAATCTTTTCCAGCGTTTATTCTGCGTCAATTCTGCGTTAGTTGTCGGACAAGATTCATTCAATACAAATGCATTCACCTAAAGACCACGAAATTTGCTATATTTGCTGTTTTTCTGCGACATTTATTTTTCGACTGATTATGAATACGGCAATCCAAGCAGCTCTCGATCATGCAGTGCAATCCCTTCAAGCTGAAGGTGTACTTCCATCCGACTGGAATAACAGCAGTCATTTAACGCGAACCAAAGACCGAAGCCACGGTGACTTTGCTTCAAATATTGCAATGATTGGTTCTAAAGCTGCGGGTATGAAGCCTCGTGATCTTGCAGAAAAAATTCTTGCTGCATTGCCTGAAGTAGCAGACATCAGCAAAGCAGAAATTGCGGGTCCCGGCTTTATTAACTTCTTTTTAAATGCCGACCAACGCTTCGCTATTTTAGACCAGATTCAAGCGCAACAAGATCAGTTTGGCCGTACCCAGGCCAATGCCGAAAAACGCATTCAAGTCGAATTTGTTTCAGCAAATCCGACTTCTAGCCTGCATGTAGGTCATGGCCGTGGCGCAGCATACGGCATGACTGTAGCCAACCTGCTTGAAGCCACTGGCGCCAAAGTGGATCGCGAATACTATGTCAATGACGCTGGCCGTCAAATGGACATCCTGGCAACCTCGACTTACTTGCGTTATCTGGAACTCACCGGTCAGGAACTGGTTTTTCCCAAGAATGCCTACCAGGGCGACTATGTTAAAGAAATCGCGCAAGGCATTATCGACCAAGATGGTGATGCCTATGTCCGTCCAGTTGCAGATGTTTATAAAGACGTTCCTGAAGATATTCAATACGCTGAAGAACTGGATGCTGATGGCAACAAGGTTGTACTTTCAGGCGACAAAGAAAAACATATCGATGGCTTGATTTTCAATTCACAACAATTAATCGGTCAAGGCTACCGCGTTTTCTTGCAAGCTGCATTAAAAGCCATTCTTGATGATATTAAAGATGACCTGGGCGAATTCGGCGTAACCTTCAACCAGTGGTTCAGTGAAGAATCATTGACGGAAAAAATTGAAGAAGCGTTACAAACACTTGATCAACGCGGCTTCTTGTATGAACAAGACGGCAATATCTGGTTTAAATCGACTGCATTTGGCGATGAAAAAGACCGTGTAGTCAAACGCCGTAATGGTCAAACCACGTATTTCGCCTCTGACATTGCTTACCACCTGAACAAGTTGCAACGTGGCTATACCGATATTGTGGATATCTGGGGTTCAGACCACCACGGTTATATCGCACGTGTCAAAGCAGCGATTGATGCCATGGGCTATGACTCGAAAAAATTGACAGTTCTTCTGGTCCAGTTCGTAAGCTTATGGCGTGGTGGCGAGATGGTGCAGATGTCATCTCGTTCAGGCCAGTTCGTGACTTTACGCGACCTGCGTAAAGAAGTCGGCAATGATGCAGCGCGTTTCTACTACGTAATGCGCAAGTCTGAACAGCACATCGACTTTGACTTGGACCTTGCTGTGTCACAAAGCAAGGACAATGCAGTGTATTACATTCAATATGCACATGCCCGTATCTGCCGTATGCTTGAAAAAGCAGCCACTACAGGTGTGAACTTTGATGCGGTACATGCCCGTCAATTTGCAGCAAAACTTGATCTTGATGCTGAAACTGAAATTCTGGCCAAACTTGCAGCCTATCCTGAAATCGTGATTCGCGCAGCCAACAGTTATGAACCGCATCAGGTTGGTAACTATCTGAAAGAATTAGCAGCATTATTCCACGGTTGGTATAATGAACATAAAGTACTCAATGATGATGCTGAACTTACGCAAGCTCGTTTACTACTTTCAGTAAACGTACAACAAGTTTTACGTAATGGTTTAGAATTATTAGGTGTATCTGCTCCTGAGGCGATGTAAGCAAAACAAGGTTTTGCATCACTGCAAGACTGAAAGTCATGTTGATGATGCAAGCTTAGCTCATGGTTTATAGACAACAGGGTAAACAAGGGATTATTATTTTAAAAATAAGACCTTGTTTTTAAAAACATTTAATTCAAAAATAACACACGAGGAATCCCACGTGTTTGGAAAAACGCAGCGCGGCGTCTCTGAGCGACCGAATAAACCGAAAAAGCCATTGATTCCTGCATGGCTGGGAACGCTGGTCGTTATTTTAATTGTGTTGAGTTTTGCTGTAGCTTTGATGCTATGGAAACCGTGGGCACCGGTTAAACCGAAGAATCAGATCAGTTCTGAACATTATCAGGAAGATACTAACAAGGACTATCGTTTCTACGACTTGTTGCCACAGCAACAAGTGACCCCTATTCCAGATCAGGCCGTTCCTGAAACTAAAAATTCAGGAACTGTGGTGATTGTTGAGGTACCAGAAACAGAAACCGCTCCTCCTGCTGACACAGCCGAGCCAGGTCTGGAAGCTTCTGAAGCGCCAGTTGCCCAGCAGCCGAGTTTTATACTGCAGGTGCGTAGTTATCCCGATCCAGATAGTGCCGATGCACGCCGTGCTGAAATTATCCTGAATGGTTTGTCTGCGGATGTGGTGAAGTCGGTGGAAGGCAGTCAAACCTGGTATCGTGTGATTTCAGGACCTTATGATTCTCAGGAAGCTGCGATAATTGCACAGCAAACCTTGCAACGCAGTGGTATTGATTCTATTGTGGTGAAACGTTAATTTAGATTTTTCTAAAAGACATAAAAAAAGAGCCTTTATATAAGGCTCTTTTTTTTATCTTAACATTGGATTTTCCCTCTCCCTAACCCTCTCCCGAAGGGAGAGGGAAAAGTTCCTTCTCCTTTACAAAGGAGAGGTTAGGGGAAGATTTTAAACTTAAAGAAATTTATTAAAAAAGAATAATCCCTTCCGACCTTCCTTTATTAAAGGGAGGAGTTTTCTCCTAAAGGAAAAGCTCTTTCTCTTGCGCCATATATTGCTCAGGGAGAAGGCTGGGATGAGGGTAAATTAAACTTAAACCGTATGTCCCAAAGCCTCACCCATCACGACTACAGAATTGGCTTTAAACATCGCGTCCCACTGCATTTTATCTTTTTCAAATAAAATCACCGCAGTTGAACCCAAATAGAAACGGCCCAACTCTGCACCTTTTTCCAGAAACAGATTGTGCTGGTTGAGTTCCAGACGTCCCGTGGGTTTCACCTTACCTGTGGCTACGGTTTCAATCCCTGCCACAATCATGGCACCCACTAAAACCACCGCCATACGCCCGAGTTCGGTATCGAACAAACACACCATCCGCTCATTTCGTGCAAACAGGCCCGGAATATTTTCCGCAGTGGTTTGATTGACCGAGAACAACTCGCCTGGAACATACAAGGTTTCAGTCAAAGTTCCGGCAAAAGGCATATGCACACGGTGATAATCTTTAGGGGATAAATACACGGTAGCAAAATGGCCATTTTTAAACGGTTCAGCCAGTTGGGGGTCGGCAATCAGTTTTTCCACTGAAAAGCTTTGACCCTTGGCCTGAAAAATATCACCTTCTTCAATCTGGCCCAGCTGCGAGATGGCCCCATCGGCAGGTGAGACAATACTATGCGGATCCGGATCGATTTGACGTGCACCCTGTTTTAAAGAGCGGGTAAAAAAATCGTTAAATGATTTGAATTTCAATGCGTTGCTTTGTTCAGCAATCGACATATCAATGCCATACTGGGCTTTAAAAGCCTGAATTACAGTATTTTTGATAATTGGATGTTCACTGGCAGCCAGTTTACCCACGACACGTGATAATTGGTGTTGTGGCACAACACGTTGCGCTTGAATAAAAATTTGTTTTTTTAAACGTGATGCGAAGCTCAAGATGGTAACTCTCCAGTAATAATCGGACTGTCGAGGCGGTTGCCCCATTCACTCCACGCACCATCATAAGCCTGTATCTTCCAACCGAGCAATCGGCCCAGAATATAGGCCAACCCCGAACGGTGATGTGACTGACAATAAACCACCACGGGTTGTTTTAAATTGAAACCCAGTTGTTCCAAGCGCTGTTGAGTGCGTTGTAAAGGATGTAATTTTAAATGATTTTCACGGTTTAGGGCAGTACTCCACTCAAAATGTCGGGCATCTGGAATGTGACCGCCGCGTCGCGCTGCAAGTCGAAGACCGGTATATTCATCTTCGGTACGACAATCCCACAATTGAATGTCACGGTTTTGGACTTTTTCTAAAAGATCTGCATATTCAATGCGGTATTTTTCAATATTGCTCTGGTTAATGTCCAGCAGAGGCACTACGGGGACTAATTTTTCCACTTCTGAAGAAGTAGGCAAACCNNCGTAATTTTTCATTGCCTAAAAACGGAACCAGCTCTTCTGCTTCTATCAGCAGACCAAAATTAAATGCAGATACAGTCATACTTTTTTCGTGTTTTATTTAGATCAACAGGACGATCTTAGCATAAGTCATTTTCACTATTATGCTGATTTTTTGCTTTCCTTTCGCAAAAAATCAGCTATAACGGACCGGCTTATGCCGGTTCGGCAAGATTAAAAACCTGACGCAGATAAGCTAGAAAAGTATCGTTATCGGTCATGGTTTTTCCTGGACTGTCGGAAATTTTCGCTACCGACTGCCCATTACATTCCACCAGTTTTAACACAATATTAAGGGGTGTTTGTCCCAAGTCATTGGTTAAGTGGGTGCCAATCCCAAAGCTGACCTGGAAGCGGTCTTTAAAGTATTGATGCAGGTTCCAGGCTTTTTCAATATTCAAGCCATCACTAAAGGTCAGCATCTTGGTTTTGCTGTCAATTTTCAGTTTCTTATAATGCGCATAGGCTTTGTCACCCCATTCATAGGGATCGCCACTGTCATGACGCAAACCATCAAACAGTTTGGCAAAATACAGATCGAAATCACGCAGGAAGGCATCCATTCCCACCACATCAGTCAGGGCAATGCCTAAATCGCCACGGTATTCCTGAACCCAGGTTTCCAGGGCTGCTTTCTGAAAATCGCGCAGACGCACATCTAATGCCTGAAAGGCTTGTAAAAATTCATGTGCCATGGTGCCAATCGGGGTAATGCCGAGTTGTTTGGCAATCAGCACATTGCTGGTACCACGGAAAATATTCGGTACTGCTGCATGAAATTCTTCAATCACATGTTTCTGCCAGGCAAAGCTATAGCGGCGGCGGGTACCAAAATCGGACACCAAGAAGGGTGGATCTTGCGGATTCTGTTCAGATTGATATTTTTGAGTCAGGGCAATTTTGGCCTGTAAACGACGTTCACCTTCTGCCAAAACCTGATCACTGCGAATGCGCGTGAAATACAGCTCATTGACAATGGCCAGCACAAAGATTTCAAACATCATCGCCTGAACCATCGGGCCTTCAACCCAAATATCCAGACGACCTTGTTCATCAATGCGGGCTTTAATAAAACGGCGTTTTAGCTGAAAGAGTTCCAGATAATCGACAAAGTCACTTTTGATAAAACGTAAACTGCGAAGATAGAGCAGCTCATCTTCTTTAAACCTAAGCTGGCATAAATAGTCGAGCTGTTGGTTCAAATCGTCCAGAATATCCGTCAGTGGATAAACAGTATCCTCTAAATTACGGCATCGGAAATGATAAACACTGTGCGTTTGAGGAAATTTATGCAGTACCACCTGTAGCATGGTAAATTTGTACAAGTCGGTATCAAGCAAAGATTGAATGATTGGAGCCATATTTCGTGGAGTTTCGCTGTGCTGAATACATTAAAGCACAATTTGCAGCTTGATATGACTAGTTTTAAGTACAACGTTATCCGGCAGAATCAGGGTGCTATCGCTACAGCCTATTGAGATCGGTGCTGTTCTGCTTTATTTCTTTTGTCCCTGAACCATTTTTTGCAGCTGTTTTTCCTGACCAATCACTTTGGCAAACTCAGCTGCGGTTTTTTGTCCGCTCTGCTTGGCATTCACATCGCAATCGATCTGGCGTAACTGTTTCACAATTGCCCATTCCAGCTTGAACATGGCACCCATCATGGCGGTATTGCCTTTGCTGTCACGTGCACAATGGTCGGCACCATATTTCAATAATGTAGTAACGGTATCTTGATGACCATAATAAGCCGCCATCATCAAAGGGGTATAACATGCCCCATTACGCACATCGACAGGGAATCCGTGTTTTAAAAATTCGTTAATCACGTCTTGATTACCAGTTTTTGCCGCGGCAAAAAAGAGAGTGATCAGTTCTTGTTGTGAATTGATTGCTTGTTGCTGAGTCACTTGAGCCGGTTCTCGAGCATGAATTTTTGTGATACCGAGCGTAAGCATGGTCATCAATAAAATACTTGCAAGCGACATCATTACACCGTTCAAGACGACTTTCATTTCAACAGCCCTCAGTTTGCTTATGACAAAATATTGGAAATATAAAATGCCTGTAAAACTCCCCTAGGGTTGCAGGAAAGGAATCGAGTTTTACAGGACTTCTCGGGGGTGACTTCTCGGCCCTAGTCACCGATCCTGATCGACCAACCGGAATTAGTCTTTCAATTTGGCTGCTTTTGCTTTAACAGTTGCAAGGTCGCCTTTGACTGCTTTAGTCATGCGTGTCCCGTAGTCAGCATCAGCCTTGTAGAAATAAGACAGCATGATGTGCTTGGTTTCTGAATCTTTTACAGCGCCCAAATCAGCCGCCAAGTTACGGATCAAATCGTTTTTCTCGGTTGCTGAGTAAGAACGATACAACTCGCCCGCCTGTTTAAACGGTTGCTCTTTCTTGATGGCTTGCTGAAGCACTTTCTCGCCAAGTGGCGTATTGATTGCTTTCGCGGCTGGCGTTGCAGGTTTTGGCTCTTTCAGGCTTGGCTCATAGTTCACGTCAGAATCACGCTCAGACACATTCATGTGACCTTCTTGATTGTTGTTATTTACTTTAACAACTGGACGGTTCACAGGAATTTGCTGATGGTTCGCGCCTAGGCGGTACATTTGCGTATCTGAATAAGAGAAGATACGGCCTTGTAACAAGCGGTCTTCAGATGGCTCAATACCCTGTACCAGATTGCCTGGCGCAAATGCCGACTGTTCAGTCTCATTGAAGAAGTTCTTCGGCATACGGTTCAAGGTCAAGGTACCGACTTTGGTTTCTGGGATTAAATCAGTTGGCCAGATTTTAGTTGGATCCAGCGGGTTAAAATCGAAACTGTCGAGGTCTTTCGGATCAAGCACCTGGATGTAAAGATCCCATTTCGGATATTTACCCGCATTGATATTGCTGTACAAATCGTTGGTCAAATGGTTGAAATCTTTGCCTTGCTGCGCAGCAGCTTCTTTTACGTTCAAGCCCTTCACGCCCTGTAACGAGCGGAAGTTGAATTTCACGTACTTGTATTCGCCTTTGTCATTATACAATTTGTATGCGTGAACACCGAAACCGTCCTGTTCACGATAGCTGGTAGGAACACCTTGTTTGCCGTAAACATAAGTCAGCATGTTGGTTGCCCATGGTTGACTTGAAAGGAAGTCAAATACACGGTTCGCATCTTGTACATTGTTGATCGGACTGGGTTTCATTGCATGAATAAAGTCAGGGAACTTGATTGCATCACGGATGAAGAACACAGGTGTCTGGTTACCGACCAGGTCCCAGTTACCTTCTTGTGTGTAGAACTTTACTGCGAAACCGTGCGGGTCACGTAAAGTTTCCGGTGAACCTTTACCGTGAATTACGGTAGAGAAACGTAAGAATACTGGCGTCTTGGTACCTGCTTTAAACAATGATGCAAGTGTTAGATCAGATAAATCTTTAGTTGCAACGAACTCACCATAAGCACCTGTACCACGTGCGTGAACCACGCGCTCAGGAATCCGCTCACGACCAAAACGCTGTAATTTTTGTACCAGCTGAACGTCCTGAAGGAGCACGGAGCCATTTGGACCGGCAGTGATCGAGTTCTGATTATCACCTACTGGAGCGCCATTATCTTTGGTTAATGCAGCAGTTTGAGTCATCGCTGTTGCTGTTGCAAGCATTGCAACAAGTAAAGAACGCTTAAACATCGTCTTAATCTCTCTTATTCAGACCTTTCCTGCAGAAACCAAGTTACCGGATGTTTGTTAATTGTTAAAACAATTTACTTTTATAAATTCAATCGATTTAATAGATTGATAAAAATTAATCAATTATTTTTCATATATTTATAGTATGTATTTTAAGCAATTTACATTTTGGATCATGGGGTTTGCTAGAATTCTTATCCGTCAAAGATGATGTGAGCCAATACGAAAAATGCGTGCTTTATTACAACGAGTTCTAGAAGCCAAAGTTGTTGTGGATGGTGAAACCACCGGGGAAATTGACAAAGGTGTTCTGGTTTTTCTAGGTTTAGGCAAAGAAGACACTCTGGAAAAAGGCAAAAAGCTGATCGACAAGATTTTAAAATACCGTTGTTTTGATGATGAGCAGGGCAAAATGGGCTGGAATGTGGCTCAGGCCGGTGGTGGATTATTATTGGTGTCACAATTTACCTTGATGGCACAAACGCAAAAAGGCTTGCGTCCTGACTTTGGACCTGCCATGCCACCCAGTGAAGCCAAAGAACTCTATGATCAGCTGGTAGACTATGCCAAATCTCAATTTGAGCATGTGCAAACCGGCATTTTTGCAGCCGACATGAAAGTCCATCTGGTCAATGATGGTCCAGTGACGTTTAATCTGGAAGTTGAATAACGTGACAACATCTCAGTCATAAAAAAGCCCTCTGTTGAGGGCTTTTTTATTTTAATTAAAGAGTTGTAAGATATTTTGCGCGGTCCATCACATCTGTAGGAATGTCTTGAATTAACATCACTGTCAATGATTGCTGGCCTTTAACTTTTGCTGACTGTTGAGTTTCTAAGACTGCATTTACATCTTTTGGAGATAATGTATACATTGCTCCAGTAGCTGGATCAATAATCAGAAGACCAAGTAAACCACCAAAGATAATATTACCTATATACCAGCCATTTACACTTGCAGTGACTTGAATTTTTTTAGTTTGGAAACCTTCTTTTGAGAAAGCAACTTCATATCCTGCTGGTTTAAAGAAACCATTACCACGTTTTAAAGTCACAGTAGCAGGAGTTGAGCCAGTATGAATCTTTTCACCTGATTTATTTGTAATAGTGATATTGGCTGACTCTGGTACTGATTTAAAAGTCAAAGTCTGTGTTGAACCAGAGAAAATACTCGCACAACCAGTAAACGTCATTGAAGCTGCAATTACTGAAGCTGTTAAAATTTTCTTCATTAAAATACCCCCTATATAAGCGGGGTATTATTAGGGTCTGTTGACACTTACTGT
>DKLL01000055.1 GCA_002455755.1 Acinetobacter sp. UBA6641 | reverse complement strand
AGATTAGCTCAAGTTTGTTTCAGTTTATCCATTTAACCCATGTCTTCGTATTAACGGACAATCTATTTTCATATAAATTTATATTTTTCAACAGCTAAAATTTTCTAGCCTGCGATCATCTGTCCTTGTAACTCACCTGGTCCAGCCAGTTGCTGTGCCTTGAATGCTAAAACCAGGGCGGCAAGTTTAAACTCTTCCTGACGTAACTTTAAAAACGGCTCATGAATTCGGGCATGACTGAATGCTGCTCCATAATGATTNNATCAGGATAAAGTCATCTTGCAGCGTCTGAATAAATTCTCCTACAGTGTCAGGATCCAATTGCGATAAATACAGGTCAGCTTTGCTGTTAAACACATGCGTCACCAAAGCAATGGCAGAAAGTCTGCGATTTTCCTCGACATAATCACATTGACCCACGGTATTTGCTGCAATGGCATTTTTGATTTTACGACGAACTTCTTTTAACTGCTGCACAGCGTGTATTTCGTCATATCCCTCAATTAATTGCTCCAAAAGTTTTTGTACTGGATATACATATTGAATGCCATAACCATGAATCTTGTTTTCCAGTGCTTTTGCAACTGCTGCCAAATTCTCTTGTTCAACTGCTTGATTGTAAAAAGTACCTAATCGTTCTCTGGCTTGGGCTTCCAGATTAAGCCGGCTATTTTTTTCCAGTTTTTCCAGATAAAGTCGGGTCTTTTCAATCTCTGCCTTGATTTTTTCCAGCATAAACTCTGCTTCAGTTTTAGTGGCTTCAACAAAGCTTTCGACCTGGTTTTTTCGCTCCGCAATATAATGTTCAGTATCTAGAACATTTTGATACTGACTGAGCTTTTCAAGCCTGTTTTTTAGATTGCCAATCTCTATACGGTAGATATTCAATTGATGGTGTAGCGCATCGTTTTGCTGTTCATGCTCTGCCAGATTATTTCGCGTGCGATCCAGATTCAACTGTAACGACTCCAGGTTAAGCTGTTTATTTCTTATTCGTATGATTGCCCGATAAAGCAATCCCACCAAAATGATGGTGGTCAGGATATATACATAAATCATTATTATTATTTTCCAAAATTATTATTCAAAGAAATGTGACACAGTAGTTATTATCAGGTTGTTTTTCAATCACTAAAAAAAGGGATATTGCATCCGATCAATCCCGTTATTTTTATTATTCCAAGATTTTTATCATCATAAATCAGTTGACTGACAAGAAGAAGAGATCCATCAACCCATATATGTAACTTATTATTAGGACTACGAAAAAACTGAAAAGATGAAAGTTTGGATGCGCAGATTAAAAAGGCACTGTGGCCTTAATTTCAACCTCTGCTCCGGTTAAAGGCTGTTTAAAAGCCAGATAACTGGCATGTAAAGCCATACGCTTTAATGGGCTCTGATAGGGTTCTGGATGATACAGCTTGTCACCGGTAATCGGATGCCCGATATACTGCATATGCACCCGTAATTGATGCGAGCGACCGGTAATCGGAGTCAGTAATACCCGGCTAATGTCTTCCACTTCAGAATAGTGCAAAGCCTGATACAGGGTCTGGGCAGGTTTTCCCAATTCAAAATGCACAATCTGACGAGGCCGGTTTTCCCAGTCGGTAATTAAGGGCACTTCGACACTGCCTTCGGCTTCGAGCTTGCCTTGAACCAGCGCAATATAGTTTTTTTNNAAAATACCCGAGGTTGCCATATCTAAACGGTGGGTAATTTTGGCATGGGGGTATTGTTGCAATACACGAAAATAAGCACTGTCATGATGTTCAGGCAAACGCCCCGGAACGGACAACAATCCGGCCGGTTTCTCAATGACCACCAGATCTTCATCTTCATAGACTATGGCAAGCGGTTCATGAGGCGGCATATACACGAAGTTGTCGTTGATAGGCATGGTAATACGGCGTCTGGGAGAATGGGCGCAAAATAACAATCTCTGTTACAGCTGTCAATGCTGCACCATCGCGCTAAAATTATGACTGACCGGGTTTTTCCAGCGTGGATGTATAGCTGTTTTTCAGGAGGTCTAACTGGCCATTCAAAAAAAAGTTGAGGTATGCTCTGGCCTGATCCAGACTGAGCTGGGTAAAAGCTACATAATCCTTGTTTTTTAAAGTGATGAGGCCAAAAAGATCCTTTTGCGGGGTGATAATTTCAATATCACTGTCCAGCTTAAATGCCAGCTGGTCGGAAGCCGAATAAGCATTCAGGCTGAGACGCAGACATTGCTGGGTATCGCTATCAGTCACGGTAAAGGTGGTGATGGCTCCGTTCATTTCCAGTTGTGAAACCAGTTGGCGACGCCAGTTAATTGCATCGAATTGGCTTAATATTTCTGTACTTTCAAATAATCCTAACGCCTCAGCATCGTGCTTACTCAAGTGCTGCGGATGGCGAATTTCCAATTCGTATTTTTTCATTATTATTGGCTCATTTTAAAATACTTGAATTTTATTCTAGCAAGAGTTTTTTCAGCCGACTATTTTGTTTTTTTATGGGAAATTAACTGATATCAATTGATCAGTATAATTTTAATGATGCAATGCACATTTAACTGGATAAAATTTGATTCAGATTAAACAAATGAAAAGAAAAAGAATTGTTATTTTTTATTGTTTGCAAAAATCTTTTAGGGGTTAGGGAAAACATCGTGGTTTACTTCAACTATCATGCTTTGTAAGTCATGACCTTATAGCCTATAAACTTGTGATCTATAGCGTCCTAAGCCGAATC
>DKLL01000057.1 GCA_002455755.1 Acinetobacter sp. UBA6641 | reverse complement strand
CCTATTATTTCAGCACATATCATATTTTTAAGTGCTGATATTGGTGGTGCAACAGTAATTGGAATGTAACAGGAAAAGGTTGAATTGTTATTTGTCTCATGGCCTGCTGGAAAATATTCGACTTCGGTTAATACAATCAGAAAAAAATGTGAAAGCATTAATCAGGGCACCACCAGAAAGGCTTTATATAATCCAAAACTTGCTGATGCTATTTTGAAAAATGGGATAGTTCTTTAAGCACATTTTTTGCATGTACTTCTTTACTGCGCTTATTACGCCAGTTGGTTAAATGTTTTAGTGGGCTGTCATAAATCGAAACCTTGGACAATACACCAAATTTCTCATCAAAGGTGTTAAGTTGTCCGTAGCTCCACGGCTTAGACTTCTTGTGTCTACCTTCATCTTTATAATATTTATCGAATAACTCTTTAAATGTGTATTGTGGGCGATTATCCACCAGTATATCTTTGTTTTCTTTTTTAGGATTTTGTGAGCAACTGCTGCCTACTGAATACATTCCTTTTCAGTATCTCGGGTTCAATATTCCCTTTTNNATGACGGAAATAGACCACGTCTCAGCTCTTTTTTCTTGGTTCTGGAAATTTCATGAGATATACATTCAGATTGCAGATTTGACGACACAAAATGACGTAATTTTTGCGGTATTTTATTAATTTCTCACAGCAAGTAAAGCAAATGCTGCAATTTAGCAATCAAAAAAGGGCTTACAAGTCTTTGAAAATGCTTGTAAACCCTTGATTTATTTTGGTAGGTATATCCAGACTCGAACTGGAGACCTCTACGATGTCAACGTAGCGCTCTAACCAACTGAGCTATACACCTGAGTGCTGTGAATAATATTCATTTTTATTTTTTAAGACAAGTGCTTTCTATTATTTTTTAAAGTATTTGCACAAGTTTTAAGCATCTGTCTAAATTGTGTTATTTGCTCGGGATTTTGCATTAAAGAATATCGCTGTTGCTGATAATGCTGTGCCGTTTGAGCAAATATCTGTTGCTGATCCTGCTCTGCCTGTTCAGCCAAACGCAGCATCCAGCTATAAAAAGTTTCTGCAGGCTGCTTACGCAAGCTGAGTTCAAATTTTTTCGAAAATTGTTGAATGGCGCGATCATAAGCCGAGACCGACTGACTATTTCGATAAAAAATCCATATAAAATAAATCGCCACCACCAGCAGAATACTCAATAACATGATGATGCTACTGGCATAAGCATTGTTAATACCCAGCTTAGATAACCAGCCTTGCTGCGTTTCAGCATCATAACCTACAACCTTGCTTTGCCATTGATAACTTGCATAGTCACTCCAGATGCGCAGGTTTTTCATCACTGCAAACTGGCGATATCTCCATTTCTGTTCTTTATTGCCCAAAATACTGCGATCACTTTCAATATAATTTTGCATTCCACCATCAATGCGCTGTGGAGCAATAATCGCTGTAGGATCAATTCTTTGCCATTTCCCATGCAATAACACCTCTGTCCATGCATGTGCATCGAGCTGGCGTACTTCCCAGCTGGCAAGATCCGGTGCAAGTTGTCCTCCCTGATATCCCACCACCACACGTGCAGGTATTCCGGCATAACGCATCAGCAAAGCAAAACTGGAGGCATAATGCTCACAAAAACCGCGACGTGATTGAAACAGGAATTCATCTATCCGGTTATCTCCGAGCAAACCGGGATTTAAGGTATAGGCAAAATCATGATTTTTGTACCACTGCAAAATATTATTTACATAGCGTTCGGGTTGCTGTCCGCTTTGCCTAAACATGTCGACTGCAAACTGTCGTGATTGTTCATCTAAACGCTCTGGAATTTTGGTATTGATCTGTTCCAGTAATCTTGTTTTGTACACAGCATCGTCTTGTGGCTGGACATTCCCCAACCATTGCAGGGAGATCGGCTGATTCTGCAAAATCTGTCGCACTGGAGTAATACTGCCATCCTGTTTTAATTGATGCCCCTTTTGTAAAGGTCGTGATTGTTCGAGGCCCATGACCCACAGCACATGAGGATCAGCCGCTAAATACTGATAATCGAAACTGGATTTGCTTTTTTTTAGACCTTGGATTGAAACCGGTTTTTCATTCACCCAACTACTGGTCCAGGTTTTCCCGTCATACTGATCCAAGACCATAGCTCGCCAATACAGCTCATTGCGGCTGGGCAATTGGTTTACATCACCAATAATTCGAAACGCCAGACTGGTCGACTGTGACAACTCGGCAATATCCCCTGGCGACATGCTGTCACTCATACCGGTGACATTTTTTTGTACTGGAATCGGAATCGCCCAAAGGGGCGGCAAACGCGGGAAAAACACAAACAATAAGATAAAAAAAGGCAAAGCCAGAAACAGGAATTTACCCACATGTTTTGCATCACTTTTCAATGCAGTAGATTGATCTTGGAATTGTCTGAATTCATGGGTCTGTAAACGGTACAGGCCAATCAGACAGCTGAGTAAGCATAGCACCACCATCAGCGCCATCCAGATCGACTGGCTATACAAAAATGAACTGGCGCTGACGAACATGGCAAAATTAAACAGGATAATCACATCGCGTTTATTCTTACTTTCAAGCGCCTTGGCAAATAAAAAGGTCGATAAAATGGCAACGCCGGCTTCTATGCCAATAAATGTTTGATAATTGAAATAAATCGAAGC
>DKLL01000060.1 GCA_002455755.1 Acinetobacter sp. UBA6641 | reverse complement strand
CCCACCGCAACCACAACTTTACTGCCATATTTGTCGGCAAAAGCTCCGGTAATCGGTTGAACTGCACCCCAAATCAGGTTTTGCATGGCAATGGCGAGGCTAAACACATTATGTCCCCAGCCAAATTCATGGCTCATGGGCACCAGGTACAGACCAAATGCATGACGGACACCCAATGACAAAGCCAGAATAATGGCACTTCCAATTAACATATAAATCAGAGGTTTGGAAAAACGGGTATCTGACATAATTCATCCATGCTGGGCTGTGTTGCGGCTATGTTATTCGATTATAAAGGACGATGCGATTAAATTAAATTTCAACAAAAGATAAAATTAAGTTGTAGAAAGTTTCCTGATAGAAAAAGATGACTGCTGTTCCATGGTTCTGCTAAGGCTTTTTGTTTCTAAGAAAATAGTTGATTTTATATAAAATCATATGGCTGCATTTTTAATATGTTGGGGTTACAGGTATTAGCGTGTTAATCAAATGGCAATTATATTGTGTGATTTTTTTGCTTATAGGAATGTTAAAAGCCATTATGTCTAACTGAGAAGCTTTCATTGCCACAATTTTTCAATAAAATCNNAGCACTGCTTTAAAATGCAGCGTAAGGGATGGCTAACGTGTGGCATCACTGCCACACTCGAGTATCCATAGCTTGATTAAATTATGGCGACAGCAGTATATGAAGCCATCTTTTGATTGTTGAAAACCTAGAAACGCATCCCTACACCGGCATAGGCCAATACAGGGTTGACTTCAATATCTGCTTTAGAGGTAATTAATGTCCCTAATTTTTCATCAGATACCGTAATCGTGGTTTCATTTTTAAGATGTGCATAAGACACGGATCCCACCGCAAACCAGCGATCATTAAAATCATAGGTGAAACCAACAGTTGCAATTGGGGCAATAGTATCGGTTGCTTCGAGGTCTACTGTAGGATTGGCTTTACTGAGTTTGCCTTCCAGCGCAGCTCCGGCATTGCCTTCCTTAATATTGGCAATCATATGACCAGCTGCAATCAAGTCCTGTTCTGTGCGTGGATTAATTTCCAGTTCATTAAAATAGGCATACATCACGCCTAAACCGACATATGGGCGGAATTTATTGACCCCGGTCTTACCAAAATGATATTGGAATTCAAAGGCAGGCGTCCAGGCACGTGCCGAAGCAGCAGGTCCATGTGCTTCTAAATCGGTAATAAAAATATCGTTTTTCAGATCAATATTCAGGAACTCTAAAGGTAAATTACCAATTTGTGGGGTTGCCACCGCAGAGAAGGGTGCATAAATTTTTCCTTTACCCTGCAAGTCAACTTTGGGGGGAATACCTGCTTTCATTTCAAAGGACACATTATCGGTAAAGAAGTAATTGGTCATGATCCCCAAAGTAGTGACATCATCTGCTTCCAGACCTGTACCAGGATTATTCCACTCCTCCAGACCCTGAATCTGGGAGCTACCACTGAGCCCGCTTCCCAGCTGGCCTCCGGTAAAAAAGCCCAAACCTCTTAAAACGGTGGCAAGCGCAGTCTGATTGACCTCAGGATTGAGATTGTTTAATACGGTATCTACCTGGATATCTCCATTCCTGGAAACTTCACCATTTTTAACTGCAGTATTGGCTTGGAAAGGTTGGGCTTTACCTTGAGGCATAACATGTAGTGCACCGACAGAAACAGAAAAGCGTTTAAAGCCATCTCCGTCTTGCAAACTAAAATACGGGGAATCGGCATAACTCACAGTGGGCAGGGCAGCCAGAGACGACATCATGCAAAGTAACGTTTTTTTCATTCAGGGACTCCATGTCCATTTTGCGATTATTAGTTTTTTTCGTTCACTTTTCTTATTCTATATTTAGAGAAAATTCATTTTGTTACTAAAAAATATTAATCGGGTAGTATTCATGTAAAAAACTATCTATTTTGTTTCAATAATATAAAGAAAAATAAACTTACGTAACATATTATTTTTACCGTTTGGTAAAATTAATGGAGCTAAAATCAACACGGAAATGAAAGCATATTTATGTATTTTTAACGCATTAAAGGAACTTTTATGAAGAGCAGATGTAATTAATAGTCATCATGATGCAGTTAAAACAGGGGCGTCGCCAACATCAATAAAGTGATGATACGATGAGCTAAAATCCGATCTCGCACTGAGAGGCATTTTTCCGTACAATATCTTGCAGAAATCCTTGAGTGAATCATATGAGCACCCAAAATACTCCCAAGAAAAAACCATTGGTTAATTTACCGTTTCCGATCAAAAAGGCAGATGAGCATTCTTCCGATGAAGTATTGGAAGATTTACGTCCCAAACCTCAGCGCTATGCTGATCGTACCTGGATGCCGCCACGTGGTACACGCCGTTCCATGGGCAAACGTTAAGTTCTTCATATAAAAAAGCCATGGTCTGACCATGGCTTTTTTATTGCAGTATCACAAAGGGTTTTGCATCCTTTAATTCGGGTTATCAGGCTGGCTTCGTCTGTCATGGTTCAGATAATAATTTCTTTTTTGACAATACATGTGCAGGTCAGCACGTTTTAACATGTCTTCTATTCGTTCTTGCTCAAGATTTGTGGCATGACCAATAGACAGGCTTATGGGTTGATTGGAGTAAAATTGATTGTCGACCAATAGCAGCTCATGCAGACTTTGCAAACAATTTTGTAGTGCTGCTTCATCTGCACCGGGCAAAAGTAGCACAAACTCATCTCCGCCGATTCGTGAAGCTGAATAGGGAGTATGTTGAATCAGCTGGTTCAGGATGTTGCCTATACGCCGTAATAGGCTGTCTCCTGCATCATGTCCAAGACTGTCATTCAGTGCTTTTAGTCCATTTAAATCCATAAAAATACAGGAAATCGGACGTAATATGTTGCGTTCAAGACGGTTCAGTTCAGCCATATAAAAAGAACGGTTACACAGTTTAGTCAGCACATCATGCTTGCCTAAATATTCAAGATAATTTTCGGCTTTTTTGCGCGCCGTAATATCAGTCAGGGCAACCTGTACAATACCCCAATCATCCAGATAATCTGGAAACACGGTAAATTGCAGCAGTACATGTCGAATACTGCCATCAATCGCATAATTTATTGCTTCACGTTGATGATGCAGATGACCATTCCAGAGTTCAATCAACTGTTCTCTAAAAGTTTGTACCATTTCTTCAGCAAAAACTTTATGAATGTTTTTAAATAAAATCTCTTTGCTCGGGGCGCCGAGCAAATCAAGTGTGGCCTGATTGACATCAAGAATTACGATATCTTTAATGCACTCCTGAACAAAATCTGGATGTACATCCAGAAAGGTTATAAAGTCTTCAATGCCTAAAATGCGGAGCTGATCTAATTTTCTTTTGATTCGACTGAAATCTTCTACCCAAAGTGAGGTGGGGGAATAATTAAAACGGGCTTCTGCAAGATGACGGCTTTGTTCTTCCAGACGGCAGGCTTCGGTGTAAGCGGTGATGTCTTCAGTGGTAATCAAGACTAAGGATAAATCCTGTTCATGTTGAGGCAGCACGATGCCTTTGAGCTGAATATCCAGACGTTTGCCTGTCAGGGTGTAATTCACGGCAGAATGAGAGAAATGCGTTTCGCCATTCCATAAGGCGACCAGCTCCTTGCTATGGGTTTGGATCATATCTGCTTTAAAGACCAGTTCCAGATTTTGGCACAGCTGATCCAGATTTTTGGCCTGATAAAGTTGCAGTGTTTTAGCATTAACACGCAATATTTTAATTTTTCTGGCACAGTCTAGAATACGCGATTGATCCTGCTGTAAAAAAGTTAAAAGATCTTGCACCCCTTGTTCACGCCAGAGATCAAATTGTTTTTTGACTTCACTATAGTCTTCAAGCCACATGGCGATAGGGGAGATTTCAAAAAAGGGAGAATCCAGCATGTCCATTCAAGGTGCTCATCATTTTTATTTAACTTTAAATAAGCAGTATAAAGATAAAAAAATTATTTTAAAATAACGTGATAAGTAAAATATTATGATTTATTAATGTGGATTGCATCACAAAACAGCAGATTTTAAAAAAGCCAATTCAGGAATTGGCTTTAATCCATAAGAATTGAAAATTACCGGCTTTGTCTTCGTGCTCTATTTTCCGGTTTTGGTGCAGGAATTTCACGTTCACCTTGCCAGACATCGATAAAGTCTTTTTCATTGATACTGTAGAGTTCCAGTAAAGCTAAAATCACCCCACCAAATAGCATTGAACCTTCTGAATTATTTTGCCATTCGAAAATCTTGCCGTTTAACACATGCAAAATGTCCGAAATTTCAAAAATGCGATCCCGGCCATTACTGTCAGTTGGATACATTTGGGTATTTAAAATAATTCGCGCTGCACTTTTTTCATTTTCGGATAAGTCGAGCTGAGTAATGATTTCTTCATCGGGAGGTGAAAAGATTACTGCATCAGTAAACACGGTTCTAAGAAAATGACGGGTCAGTTTGGGCAAGGCTCTTTCAACGAAAGGGCGGAAAGAAATGGGAAAAATCACATTATGCGAAATGCCCTTAAACATCGGTGCAATTTCTTCGGTTTTATAGCCGGCAATCCCGCAACCGATGGAAGTAATGAAATAGGTCATTTTCGGATGATTTTTGGTATAGATTTTAAAGTCATCAATATAATGCTGAATTTGCGACAAGGGCATCTGTTGCAAATGCTCATTCATGGTAGGAATGGCATAACTTTGACCTGCCCAGCCACGACCTACGCCTTGCACTGCGCCAAAGTGTTGTAGGGCGGTACGCGCAGCCCCACCTGCATGGTTTCCTGCCATGTTGCTGCCAAAAACAAAAACGGTATCTTCCGGTAAATTTTTGACAATACTTTCGTCATGGTAATGGTAAGTCATAGGCTTTATTGTGATCAGGATGCTTTGTTTCATGTTGCTATTGAATGCGTATGCGGTCAAGACAAAATTGCTGCAATTTTCTTATTCAGTAGATCTCCTTCATCAGCCAAAATATGTTTAATATTGGATTTTTTAAATCAGCACTGCCTTATATAGTTGATTTGATTTTTATGCCTTTGCGTAGGCATTACCTCTGCTTTTGAAAGGTCAAAATGAGGNNGACAAAATTGCTGCAATTTTCTCAATATAAGGACAGCACTAAATATCGGAACATTGATATTGAATGTTGCGCTTTAACCCTCATATTATTGAAACTGCATTTAAGTATAGAAGTTGAATAATATGTCGGATAGTCATCAACCTTTTGAATTAGTGACCAGTTATCAACCCGCGGGTGATCAGCCACAAGCCATTGAAAAATTAGTCCAGGGTATTCAAAAAGGCTATCACGACCAGTTATTATTGGGGGTTACCGGTTCAGGTAAAACCTATACCATGGCCAATGTGATTTCCCGGTTACAGCGTCCGACTATAGTTATGGCGCATAACAAGACTTTGGCTGCACAGC
>DKLL01000001.1 GCA_002455755.1 Acinetobacter sp. UBA6641 | reverse complement strand
TTACATCGCTTGCAATGGCTGGGGATGTGCATTGCGCTATTGGGACTCGGCACCATCTGTCTGGGAGGAAGTGACCAGCATGTCTAGCCGATGGGCATAGGGTTGATGCTGATCAGTGTTTTTGTGTATTGCGCCTCCCTTTTTTGGGTCAAAAAGGTCAATGCACCACTAAAACCCATGGCCCAGGCGACAGGATCCATTCTTGTGTCGAGCCTGTTTGCACTGTGCATGTTGCCATTTATCTGGCAGTATGCGCCAGATCACATACCCAATACTAAAGCATTGATCGGGCTGTTTTATGCGGTGATTATGGCTTCACTGTTGGCGATGTTCTGTTATTTCAAACTGGTACAGAATATCAAGTTGACCACGCTATCCTTGACCACCGTGCTGACACCACTGTTAGCTCTGCTGTTTGGTGCGGTACTGAATGATGAAAAATTATCGGTAATGGTGTTTGTCGGAGCCTTTATTCTATTGTTTGGCCTGTTCGTTTATTTTTATCGCGATCTTAAGGCGAGCCAAAATCTCGCCATCAAGATCAAGTCCAACAGTTAAATCTCTAATCTTTATTTTTACTGAGGTTGACACATTCGGCCAGTTTCACCCGGTCTTGTGGGTGTAAGGTAATGAAATAAGCACCAGTACGGAACTTGCCATTATCTTCTGCACGGCTATAGACGACCTGAGCGGTTGCGGCAATATGGAAGAAATTTTCAGGATGACTTAAGGTCACATGCACATAGGTGCCTTCCTGAATAGGGTGATCACTAAAGAAACTGAAACCGGTTTCGGAAAAATTGACATGTTCCGGTATCGGTAACATGGATTGTACAATTGCATCGTATAAAGAGCCGGTAATAAGGTTTAATTTTTGATTGAATAAGGATAATATTCTAGCAATTTGTTGATCTTTTTCATTTAATTGTTCTAATTCGTAGTTTACGGCGTGATCAAATTGCTCTAATTCTGCGAGTAGTAGAAAATAGCGGGGCAACACAAAGTTAGGATCATAAGGGTCATTAAGTGCGACATCATCAGAGATAATCTGATAATTAATTCGCAAGGCAGCATCTATACGCGACATAACGCGGCGTTCCATATTACCGCTTTGATGCTGTAAATTTTCCATAATTATTCCTCGGACTAAATGGTATGTTTAAACCAATCTCGCTGTACATAGGGTTGAGATATACTCGCGCACGGCGTAGTAACCACTTTATTTCTTTTATTGCTTTGGTGTCTATGATCGGTCTCACTTTAGGTGTGGCTGTATTAATTACTGTCTTATCTGTAATGAATGGCTTTGACCGAGAGCTGAAAAACCGTGTCTTGGGAATGATACCTCAAGCTACTGTTTCTTCAACGCAAATTTTAACAGATTGGCCAGAACTTGCAAAAAAAGTTGAACAGCATGAACATGTCAAAGGTATAGCTCCATTTACCCAGTTACAGGGCATGTTGACGGCACAGGGACAAGTGGCTGGAATTATGGTCACGGGCATCGAGCCTGAATACGAAAAGAAAGTGTCCATTATCCAGAATCACATGATTGCGGGAAGTATTGATAGTCTGAAAAAAGGTGAATTTGGCATTGTTTTAGGTAAACAAATGACCGATTCACTGGGTTTGGGATTAAACGACAATATTACTTTAGTGCTTCCTGAGGCAACGCCGTCTCCTGCAGGGGTGGTGCCACGTTTCAAGCGTTTTAAGATTGTCGGTATTTTCAGTATCGGAGCTGAAGTAGATTCGATGATGGGTTATATCGCCCTGAACGATGCTTCAACTTTATTGCGCTTGCCGGATGGTGCCCAAGGTGTCCGTTTAAAACTGGATGATATTTTCCTGGCCCCTGAAGTGGCTGATGATATTGTTAAAGACCTGCCAAGCAATTTCTATGCATCGAACTGGACCTTTACCCACGGGAATCTGTTCAGCGCCATTCAGATGGAAAAAGCCATGGTCAGCTTGCTACTGTTCCTGATTGTTCTGGTGGCGGTATTTAATATTGTGTCCTCACTGGTGATGGTCGTCTCTGACAAAAAATCCGATATTGCAATTCTGCGTACCCTGGGAGCTTCCCCTGCAACCATCACGCGGATTTTTATGGTACAGGGCACCATCATTGGCGTGATCGGTACGGTTTCCGGTGCCATTCTGGGGATTATCTTCGCTTCAAGTATCAGTGGCTTGATCGGCTGGTTGAATACCGCATTTGGTTTAAACCTGTTTGATGCTTATTTCATTAATTACTTGCCGTCTTATTTGCGCTGGCAAGATGTTGTGGTGATTGTGAGCTTGTCCTTGGTTTTAAGTTTCCTGGCCACAATTTATCCGGCACTGCGTGCTGCCAAAACTCAACCAGCTGAGGCCTTACGCTATGAGTAATATTGTCCTCGAAGCGAAAAATATTTCGAAAAGTTTTACTGATGGCAAGACTACGGTGGAAGTGATTAAAAACTTGTCCCTGCAAGTCAAAAAAGGCGAGTTCGTTTCTATTGTCGGTTCCAGTGGTTCCGGTAAAAGTACTTTGCTGCATGTGTTGGGTGGTCTGGACTGTCCAAGCGACGGGCAGGTGTTTTTAAACGGCAAACGCTTCGATAATTTAGGTGAAGCCGAGCGTGGCTATTTACGTAACCAGCATTTGGGCTTTGTCTATCAGTTCCATCATCTGTTGCCTGAATTTACTGCGTTGGAAAATGTGGCTATGCCCCTGATGCTTCGCGCAGGAACGACCTATAAGCAATCTAAAGAGCAGGCCGAATACTTGCTCAATCGGGTTGGACTGTCGCATCGCATGACCCATAAACCGGGCGAGCTGTCTGGCGGTGAACGTCAGCGGGTTGCCTTGGCACGTGCACTGGTGGCAAAGCCGGAACTGATGCTGGCGGATGAACCGACCGGGAATCTGGACCGTAAAACGGCAGTGAAAATTTTTGAATTGCTCAGTGAATTACGTGATGAGTTCAATATGGCGATGTTGATCGTGACCCATGATGAACAGCTGGCCCAGACTGCCGATTCGATTTTGCATATGCAAGACGGTGTCTGGATTGATGATTGAGGGTTTGTTGACATTTCATAAATGGTTTGCG
>DKLL01000206.1:3741-4202 GCA_002455755.1 Acinetobacter sp. UBA6641 | reverse complement strand
CGGTCACGTGTAATAATCGGAATAAATTTAAATCCGTTATGCCCTTCGCCAAAGGTTTCAGCAATTTCCTGAATACGCTCGACATAAGCCAGTTCGGCTTCGGTGCGCACACTATAGACCAGATTGATCTTTTGATATTTCGACCAGGTTTCAAAGTCTTGTAGCATGGAAATAAACGGTGCCAAACCCGTGCCAGTGGCGAGTAGCCACAAGTCATGCGGCAACGGTAGCTGATAGCGTGCCAAAGTTAAAAAACCATAGGGGATTTTTTCCAGATACAGTTCATCACCGACTTGTAGATGTTGCAGGTTAGAAGTGAATGCACCGTCTGGCACGACAATTGAAAAGAATTCCAGGGTTTCATCAAATGGTGATGACACCACGGAATAAGCCCGAACCACCAGTTCATCGCCTACTTTTAGGCCAATACGCGCAAACTGACCTGCGGTAAATTTAAAATG
>DKLL01000206.1:0-3722 GCA_002455755.1 Acinetobacter sp. UBA6641 | reverse complement strand
ATAATTTATTAATATTTTTTAAATGTTAAGGCTCTATTCATGCGCATGACCTTACGCCAGTTGGCTGTTTTTGTAGCAGTCGCACAAGAAGGCACAGTAACCAAAGCCAGCGATGCCGTTAAGCTCACGCAAAGTGCTGCAAGTATGGCTTTAGCAGATTTGGAAGATGGCTTGGGTGCTCCACTGTTTGACCGTCTTGGTAAACGTCTACAATTGAATGATTTAGGACGTTATCTTTTGCCACAGGCATTAGAAATTTTAGGTCGTTGTGATGCATTCGAGCAGGCGGCCAAAGGCGAGCTACAAAGTATCGACTTACGCTTAGGCGCAACGCTCACGATTTCAGATTACTTAGTGCCTGATTTGATGGCAGATTTTCTTCAAATTCAGCCACAAGCGCATTTACAGCTGCAAGTCGGCAATACCCGCCAGATGATTGAAGCAGTCAACCAGTTCCAGCTGGATTTAGCCTTGATTGAAGGTTCATGCCACTTACCGCAGTTACAATGTATTCATTGGCGCGATGACGAACTGGCCGTGTGTTGTGCACCGGACCATCCACTGGCACAGCTTGAACGTGCATTAACCCCGGCTGACTTTAAGGCCGCAGGTGTAGAATGGATTTTACGTGAAGAAGGTTCAGGCACCCGCGAAGTATTTGACAATGCCATTCTTAAGGATCTGCCAGATGCGAATATTCGTTTAACTCTGGGTCATAATGAAGCGATTCTTAAAATTGTTGCCGGTGGTTTAGGCATGTCCTGTATTTCCAAACTCGCGATTGAGCCGTTACTTGAAAAAGGGCAATTGGTCATTTTAGATACCCCATTCTGGCAACTGACCCGTCCTTTATTCATGTTGGTGCATCGGCAAAAATATCAGGGACCTGGTCTAAAAGCCTTTATAAAATTTTGCGAAGATAAATAATTTCTGTATTTAAAAGGCGCCCGTGGAGGCGCTTTTTTATTTTCGACTCGTTTTACCAGCGTGAATCATTTTCACAAGGTTCACCATCATTGTTACCATCCATTTGTGTTCCCGGACAATTGCGCACAAACCAGCGTGCTTCATCACGAGAATTCATTTGTGAACAATGAATACGTCCATCACAGTGATAACTGTTTAGACTTGAATTAACTGACTGCTCGACAACAGTTTGTACAGTACTCGGTGCTTGTTGTGAAAGTTGCCAACGCTGGTATTTACCGTAGGCCATATAAATCAGTACACCAATAATAACTAGACCAATAATAGTGGTGAGGAATCCTCCCTCCTACTTATCATTTTTACTTTGACGGTGTCGGTAATTACTCTTCTCTTTTGCTCGACTCAACGGCGTATGTGATACAGATTCAATTTTTACATCTAAACGAACAATATTATCGGCTTTTAGTTTTCCCTTATCTTCAACAATACGAAACTTTAAGTTCTCGCCTATTTTAGGTTCGATATTTTTATTGGGAAAATCTTTGATATGAAAAAATAAATCTCTCTTTTCCCCATTCACATCAATAAAGCCAAAGCCACGCTCAGTGTTATAGCTTTTGATTGTCCCTTCAGCAAACATAACAATCTCTTATTGTTTAAATCTTATGTCGAGGATTGTAATAAAAAAAGTACCTTAATGGCGCTTTTTTATTACCAGCGTGAATCATTTTCACAGGGTATGCCATCACCATCACCATCCATCTTGTGATGTGGACAGTTTTGTACATACCACACAGCTTCTGCTCTTGAATTCATTTGACTGCAATGTTGCCGTTCATCACATTTAAATTGTGCTGTTGCTAATCTCACCCCATTTTGCTGGTCAATACTGGCACTGATTTTTTCTGAGCGCGGTTTAGTAGTATTGTAAGTTTCACCTGCCAGATTACGCTGCCCCTGCTCCGACAAAACTGCTTGCGGTAAATCTCCCAGTGCTTCTCGCTGCTCTGACACAATACGCTGTTGCTGTATAATCAACTGTTGTGCTTTCAGCTGCTCTGCCGTGCGATAATCATGATATTTGCCGTAAAGCATTACAGCCAGCACGACAATCACGATTAAACCCAGTATGGTAAAAATACGCCCCTTACCCCTCTTTTTATTATAACGTGGTGAAGCACTTTGCTTGATCTGAACTTGAGGTTCTGTAAGAGCTGGAGCCTTAATTGCAGATTGCTTTAAATCCAAGCGCACAATCTGATCGGCTTTTAATTTGCCGTCATTTTCCACAATACGAAACTTTAATTTTTCTCCAATTTTAGGCTCGACACTTTTATTTGGAAAATCATTAATATGAAAAAATAAATCTTTTGATTGCCCTTCAACTTGAATAAAGCCAAAACCACGATCCGCAATATAGCTTTTTAATTTCCCCTCAACAAACATATCTTACTCTTTTAATTACTATTATTTTTTTTATTTTAATAAAAAAAGAGGTCTTATGCCCCTTTTTTTATTCATGCAAAAGTCAAATACTAACCTGCTTGCACTGAAGTAAGGTTTTTATCCAACCTATCACCCCGAGCTGACCAGCTATCACTTTGAATTTTTCATCTTAACAGGCGAATGTTCAACGTTTAAAATTCGACAATAAAGCAGATGTAATAGATTGGTTGTGTGAAGCAATCTTCGATTTTTTCGCTTTTGCAGACTTGTCTTCAACGCGCTCTATGCGAACGGCCTTGTACTTGTCGCCATTCTTCACAGCTACAAATTTTACCCGTTCATTACGTTTCGGTTCACCTTCTGCCGCAGGGAAATCTGAAATATGAAAGAAAATATCCCCTTCAGCCGAACCAATAAAACCAAAGCCTTTTTCAGGGTCATACTTCTTGATCTTCCCCTGATGTAATTCATCTTTCATGCTGTCGCCCTATGCTAAAAAATGCCATGTCTACAGTATATAAAAAAAGAGGCATGAAGCCTCTTTTAATTTGTCTTCGAGACTCAGTCTTTTTGTACTGAACCGAAAATTTTATCGCCCGCGTCACCCAGCCCTGGAACAATATAGCCATTTTCATTGAGACCATCATCAATAGAGGCGGTGAAAATGGTGACATCCGGATGTTTTTCTTCTACTTTTTTAATGCCTTCTGGTGCAGCCACTAAAACCATGACACGGATATCTTTACAGCCGCTCGCCTTCAATACGGCAATCGCTGCAACCAGTGAAGAACCGGTGGCCAGCATCGGGTCGATAATCATTGCCAAACGGTTTTGTACATCGGGTACCAGTTTTTTGTAGTAAGTACGCGCTTGCAAGGTCTCTTCGTCACGCTCAAGACCCAGTACCGAGACTTTCGCACTTGGAATCAGGTTCAGGAAACCGTCCAACATGCCAATACCGGCACGCAGAATAGGGACAACGGTAATTTTTTTACCCGCAATGCGGTCTACAGTCACTTTGCCATTCCAGCCGTCAATTTCATGCTCACACATCGGCAAGTCTTTGGTGGCTTCATACGTCAGCAGCATGGTCACTTCTTGTGCCAATTCGCGGAAGTTTTTTGTACTGATGTCTGCACGACGTAGCAAACCTAGTTTATGTCGGATAAGCGGATGACGGATTTCATGAATAGCCACGGGAGAGTACCTAAAAAATAAGATAAAATTTCAGCTATTATAAATGTTTTTTATATCTCTTATAAACCAAAAAGCCCCCTATGAAAGGAGGCTTTTTGCTAAAAACTTATAGTTTTTTTAGATTATTGCTGAGAGAGCATGAAATGCAATGG
>DKLL01000150.1 GCA_002455755.1 Acinetobacter sp. UBA6641 | reverse complement strand
ACACGGTCTTTCTTCTCTTTCATTTCAACTTCAGTGGCTGCACCGATTTTGATCACTGCTACACCGCCTGCCAATTTCGCAACGCGTTCCTGAAGTTTTTCTTTGTCGTATTCAGAAGTCGATTCTTCAATTTGCGCACGGATTTGCTGTACACGCTCAGAAATCTGAGTTGCATCACCAGCACTATCCACAATTACTGTGTTTTCTTTAGAAACCGTGATTTTATGCGCAGTACCTAAATCTTGAAGCGTTGCCTGTTCTAAAGACATGCCGACTTCTTCAGAAATTACAGTACCACCAGTCAAGATTGCGATGTCTTGCAGCATTGCTTTACGACGGTCACCGAAACCAGGCGCTTTCACCGCACACACTTTAATAATGCCGCGCATGTTGTTCACAACGAGAGTTGCCAACGCTTCGCCTTCAACATCTTCAGCAATAATAAGAAGCGGTTTACCAGTTTTAGCAACGGCTTCGAGTACAGTAATCAATTCACGGATATTGCTGATTTTTTTATCAACAAGAAGAATAAACGGATTTTCAAGTTCAGCCGTTAAAGTATCTTGTTTATTGGCGAAGTACGGGCTGATATAACCGCGGTCAAACTGCATACCTTNNGTGAGCCAATACGGTTGCAGTGGTTGTACCATCACCTGCGATGTCATTGGTTTTTGAAGATACTTCACGAACCAGTTGCGCACCCATGTTCTCGAATTTGTCTGCAAGTGAAATTTCTTTCGCTACAGTTACACCATCTTTAGTGATGTGTGGTGCACCAAAAGAGCGGTCGATCACAACGTTACGGCCTTTAGGACCTAAGGTTACTTTTACAGCATCTGCGAGTACGTTTACGCCTGCAATCATTTTGCTGCGAGCTGAATCACCAAATTTTACGTCTTTAGCTGACATGATTTACTCCAAATATTTTTTAATTTTCAAGAATCTATATAAAGAATCAGGTCTGAATTTTCTAGCTCAGGATTAAGCTTCAAGCACAGCTAGAATGTCAGACTCTTTCATAATAAGAAGTTCTTCACCGTCTACTTTCACAGTTGTACCTGCATAAGTACCGAACAATACTTTATCGCCAACTTTTACGTCTAACGCACGTACACCGTTATCAGTGATTTGACCATTACCTACTGCAATGATTTCACCTTGAGCCGGTTTTTCAGCAGCAGAACCTGGAAGTAAAATACCGCCAGCAGTTTTAGTTTCTTCTTCAACACGACGAATAACTACGCGATCATGTAATGGACGAATGTTGCTCATTGGAAACTCCATCAGACTAAGTCTTTTATAGTGAAGTAATGATGACTTTGTTATTCCCTCGGTCATCATCAAATAATTTCGATGACACTTTTGTGGGGATGGAAAAAAACGCTTCAAGGGGAAAGCCAAAAAAAAATCCTGTTTTTTGTATTTTTTTTATTCAACCATCAGTCTTTCTTCATTTAATCGGCATTTTCTTCTTTTAATACAAATTCTTTTTGCTGACGATTAAAATAATAATGCTCCACATCGGCATTGCCATAGATCAGATTAAAGCTGTTGGGTAAGCCACGATGTAAGCGGTAAGAAATTGCTGTTCCTGCATGAATGTCCAATACAGGATGGGCTGCCCCCAAATGGTAAATCTGGTTCAGGTCATAGACGGCCGATTGATGCAGATGACCATGCAACAGGCCGTTTAAACCACTCTGACTCCAGGATTCTAAAGCCATACGTCCCAGCATTGGACAATCCTTGATGCCATGTGCATTATTCGGAGGCGTATAAAATGGCTGGTGCGCTACAATGAGTTTGATTTTATCCTTGGGCGCCATCATCAGCCTTTGATCAATTTGCTGAATTTGCTCCAGGGAAATGTGCCCTCGGGTATGATAACGCCGCCTTATACTATTCACGCCAATCAGATAAAAATGCGCAGTTTCTAATACGGTTTCCATATGACCGAAGAAAATTTTATAGCGGGTAAAAGGACTAAATATTCGGTTCCAGACGTGATACAGCGGGATATCATGATTCCCCGGCACCACCAGATAAGGCAGGTTTAAACTTTCCAGAAACTGTTTGCAATCATAAAACTGCTTATAACGGGCGCGTTGAGTTAAATCCCCACTGACCACAACAGCCTCCAAAGGATGTTGCTGACAAAATAAACGGATTGCAGCCATGCAGGCCGGTTTTTCCGTACCAAAATGCAAATCAGACAGATGTAGAATCATAAGGAACCATTATTTTTAATGCATGCTTACGGACGGAAATATGAAGTGGCGGCTGCATTTCCACGATTTCGCCATCCAGTGCAAGTGTGAGCTTTTTGGCTCTGGAATGGATTTGCACATTATCGGCGGAAAAGCTGTATACATCTGGCGCATGATCGAGATTGCCCCGAATCAACTGCAATAAGATTTTAAATAACGTGCGTTTATCACTTTTTGCCACCACAACGCCGGCTACTTTTCCCAATTCAGCACTTTTGGCAATACGTAAATTCATCTCTGCAAGTTGCAATTGATTATTGCCAAAAAAAATCAGCGGAGTTTTGACCGGATATTTTTTACCATCAATCTCTACTTCAAGTTTCAGTTCTTTGCGGTCACGAATCAGCACATCTAATGCGGAAGTATAGGCATGCAAAGCCAGGCGGCCAAAACGTCGGTTATATATTTCACGCCTTTGGATAAATAAAGGATAAAGCCCCAAACTGGCATTGTTTAAGTAGATATGATCATTAATTTGAGCCACATGCACTTTGCGGATCTGCCCTTTGGCAATGACTTCAGCGGCTTTTAACAGATCCAGAGGAATATGCAGTAAGCGGGCCACATAATTAAAGGTTCCCAATGGGAAAATTCCCATTGGAATTTCGGTATCCATCAATCTGGTCGCTACCGTATTTAATGTGCCGTCCCCTCCGGCAGCCACCACAACCCCAATTTCTTCAGCTTGCAGATGGCGCGCAATTATTTTGTCCATAAAACTGTTAAAGTCTGTTTCAGCACTGATTTCAAATGCCTGAATTTCATAGCCATAAGCGGTTAAATTTGTCATAAGTTGTTCATAGATTTCATCTTTATTGGCTGCATGAAATCCTGACTTTTCATTATAGATAAGAGACAAAGGCTTTAAAGGGACTGACATTTTCTTTACTTTTTTGAAGCAATTGCTCTAATTTTGTCCAAATTATCGACAATTGAAAGGATCTTTATGTAAAATTTGAATGATCAGCATTTATTAAATCAATAATAATTCTCATCACAATAATATAAGTAAGATATTGTTTATAAAAAAAATAAATTAAATAAATATTACTCATAAATTTAATAAATGAATCAATCAGAAAACTTATTAAATTTTAACTTGTTGTTTTTTATTAATTAAAAATTAAAAACATAGAATATTCCAATCTATTTCTGGTACTTCTTTAGTCTTATTTTTTTTATGATTTTATGCTTTAATACAGCCACTTTTTTTCATATTTCATCTGAGCAGTAAATTTATTGTTCGGATTGTACTTTGTACATCTAATTTGTACACATTTGAGATAGGCCTCACCATGACCCAAGTGAACGCACCAGAATTCGTTCGTCACCCTAAGCTTATTGCTTGGGTGGAAGAAATTGCTAAATTAACAAAACCGGCAAAAATTGAATGGTGTGACGGTAGCGCAGAAGAATATCAACGTTATATCGACTTGATGATCGCTAACGGCACAATGCAAGCGCTTAACCAAGAAACTCATCCGGGTTCTTATCTTGCAAATTCTGATCCTTCTGACGTTGCTCGTGTTGAAGGTCGTACTTATATCTGTTCAGAAAACAAAGAAGACGCTGGTGCGACAAATAACTGGGAAGCGCCTGCTGAAATGCGCGCTCGCCTGAACGGTTTATTCGACGGTTCTATGAAAGGCCGTACTTTGTACGTTGTTCCTTTCTCTATGGGTCCTTTAGGTTCTCATATTGCACATATCGGTATCGAATTGACTGACTCTCCTTATGTAGCAGTCAGCATGTCTAAAATGGCTCGTATGGGTAAAGCTGTTTATGACGTTCTGGGTACTGATGGCGAATTCGTTCCTTGTGTACACACGGTTGGTGCACCACTGGAAGAAGGTCAAAAAGACGTTGCCTGGCCTTGCAACCCTGAAAAATGGATTGTGCATTACCCAGAAACGCGTGAAATCTGGTCTTACGGTTCTGGTTACGGCGGTAATGCATTGCTAGGTAAAAAATGCCTGGCTTTACGTATTGCATCTTACATGGGTCGTCAACAAGGCTGGTTAGCGGAACACATGCTGATCCTTGGCGTGACTAACCCACAAGGCGAAAAACACTATATCGCAGCTGCATTCCCGTCTGCTTGTGGTAAAACAAACTTCGCAATGCTGATTCCACCAGCAGGCTACGAAGGCTGGAAAATTGAAACTGTAGGTGACGATATTGCTTGGATCAAACCAGGTGAAGACGGTCGCTTATATGCAATCAACCCTGAAGCTGGTTTCTTCGGTGTAGCCCCTGGTACAAATACCAAGACCAACCCGAACTGTATGGCAACGCTGCATAAAGACGTGATCTATACCAACGTTGCTGTAACAGACAACGGTGAAGTATGGTGGGAAGGTCTTACTAAAGAAGCGCCTGCGAACCTGACGAACTGGAAAGGTCAACCACATACTGGCGAAGAAAAAGCAGCGCATCCAAATGCTCGCTTCACCGTTGCTGCGGGTCAATGTCCTTCTATCGATGCTGACTGGGAAAATCCAGCGGGTGTTCCAATTTCTGCGTTCATCTTTGGTGGTCGCCGTGCGGACACGGTGCCTCTAATTTCAGAAGCTATTGATTGGGTGGATGGCGTTTATAAAGCT
>DKLL01000113.1:3651-4196 GCA_002455755.1 Acinetobacter sp. UBA6641 | reverse complement strand
TACCGAAGATGAGGCAGAGCTGACCAGTGTGGATGATCAACTGGGCAAAGCCACTTATCATACCATTTTAACTCAAGCAGACTGGGACCCGCTTTTCCAGCGTTTAAGCAGCAGCAAACGTTTTGCCTTTGATACCGAAACCACCAGTCTGGATTATCGGGTAGCAGAAATGGTTGGCTTTTCACTGGCTTTTGATGCCAACGATGCTTATTACATTCCGTTGACCCATG
This sequence comes from Acinetobacter sp. UBA6641, assembly GCA_002455755.1. GTDB lineage: Bacteria > Pseudomonadota > Gammaproteobacteria > Pseudomonadales > Moraxellaceae > Acinetobacter. Next base: position 3,966 of record DKLL01000113.1, on the reverse strand, counting down.
ACTATGAAGGTGCACCGGCACAGCTCAATCGTGAAAGCATCCTGGCGCAAATCAAACCGATTTTAGAAGATGCGGCGATTGAGAAAATTGGCCATCATTTAAAATATGATGCCCATATTTTGCAGAATCACGGCATTGAACTGCAAGGCTGGTATTTTGATACCATGCTGGCATCTTACGTTTTAAATTCAGTGGCGACCCGTCACGGCATGGATGATGTGGCCCGTGTGTATCTGAGTCATTTGACCACCACTTTTGAACAGATTGCTGGCAAAGGGGTTAAACAGAAAACCTTTAACCAGATCGAGATTGAAA
>DKLL01000113.1:0-3634 GCA_002455755.1 Acinetobacter sp. UBA6641 | reverse complement strand
TTACAGGCCATTCCTGAACTGAACAATATTTTGCACAATATTGAAATGCCGGTTGCGCGTGTGCTGACCATTATGGAAGAAAACGGCATCGAACTGGACCTGAAGTTCTTAGATCAATTGAGTGTCGATTTTTCCAATACCATTCAAGACCTTGAAAACCAGATTATTGAATTGGCAGGACAGCCGTTTAATGTCAGCTCGCCCAAACAGGTCGGTGAAATCCTGTTTGACAAACTCGGGCTGAAAGGCGGCAAAAAAACGGCAACCGGTCAATACAGCACCAGTGAAAGTATTCTGGAAAAAATTGACCACCCGATTACCGATTTAATTTTGCAATACCGCGGTCTGTCCAAACTGAAAAGCACCTATACCGATGGTTTGCAAAAACAGGCCAATAATGACAGTGGCCGCGTGCATACCAGTTATCATCAGGCACTCACCGCCACAGGGCGTTTATCGTCAACCGACCCGAACCTGCAAAACATTCCGGTTCGTGAAGAAATTGGCCGTCAGATTCGTAAGGCCTTTATTGCCCCCGAAGGTCGGGTCGTGCTGGCAGCCGATTATTCACAGATTGAACTGCGTTTAATGGCCCATCTTTCTCAGGATGAAGCCCTGGTCGATGCCTTTAAGCATGGTCAGGACGTACACCGTCGTACCGCGGCCGAAGTGCTGGGCATTGCGCTGGAAGATGTCACCAATGACCAGCGTCGTCAGGCCAAAGCCGTTAACTTCGGTCTGCTTTATGGTATGTCCGAATTTGGCCTGATTCGTCAGCTTGGCTTTACCCGTGAAGAATCGCAAAATTATATCAAGCAATATTTTCATCGTTATCCTGGCATTTATGAATATATGCAACGTACACGTCAGGTCGCTTTGGAACAGGGCTTTGTGGAAACCATTTCAGGTCGCCGTTTATATACCCCTGATATTGATGCCCGTAACATGATGGTGCGTAAAGCTGCTGAACGTGCGGCCATCAATGCCCCACTTCAAGGAAGTGCTGCAGACATCATTAAAATGGCCATGATTGAAGTGGATAAAATGCTCCCGAAAGATCAGGCCAAAATGCTGCTTCAGGTCCACGATGAATTGGTGTTTGAAGTCGATGCAGACATTGCCGATGCATTGGCACCGAAACTGGCTGAAGTGATGCAATCGGTGATCCAGCTTTCCGTACCGCTGATTGTCGAAGTGGGTAAAGGCATGAATTGGGATGAGGCGCACTAATCAACAAATTTCCCCTCTTTTCTTGCGCATCGATTTAAAGCAATGCTTAAATCTCACTCGGGGTTAGGGGAGATTCATTTTCCATTCTATTAGGAGATGAGTCTCCTCAAAATGTACTTTCAATGCACAAGGGAGAAATTCTTTAATAAACTCAAAGAATTTCTCCAGTTATCATAAGTATCGAATATAAATGAGGAAATCTTTTTAATTCAATCGATTATAACTTCCAATTTCTAAATAAAACTTATTAAAAATCAATAAATTTAGTTACACCAACACGCTGATCAAATTCTATCTGCTGTTCTGCAGAAAGCTGTGCGCGCTGATGACGTAATGAATAACCACCTATCATCTCCCCATTCTGCTTTAAAACATACCAATCTAAAAGCTCAGACTCACTGAACTTCAACCACTGTCCAATCTGAATCCATTTAAATTCTTCTGGTAATTCAAAAGGGCGGGCAAAACAGAAATTATCTTCAAAAAATGGCGTCATCAGCCATATATTCGCACCATCTTCAGAATCTAAACTAACCGGAATATAAAATTTAACGCAGGCAAAATCACCTTCAGATACTTTTTCTAAATTTTCTTTAAAAATATCCAATGATTCTCTTGCGATTTTTATCGTTGCCAAATATGCATCAGCTTCATGATCAATAAGCATAAATTGAGGTTCAAGCTCACTACTCATTTAACAATATCCTGATTTAAAAATATTTAATTCAAAAAAAAGGACTCCATCGATTCCTTTTTTATTGTCTGGATTTTACTGTCTAAACTTTAAAGTCCAGTCAGAAGTGCAATTGCCACTTCATTCATAATAATTTCAGCAATATATAACGCCAAGAATGCAACAATTGGCGACAGGTCAATCATGCCCATATTCGGCAAAATACGGCGGAACGGTGCCAGTAAAGGTTCTGCCAGTTCCTGAATCACTTCAATNNACGGGACTGGGTAAACATCACCACCCAACTTAAAATAATCGTTGCGAAAATCAGATAACGACAGAAACGAATCAGGTCCTGAATCATGGTGACAAAGGTTAAAATCACCAGATGTACCGGACTGTTCGGCATGGCGCCTGAAAGGTACATTACCCCAAAAATCTTGAGTAAATATAAAATTACCACCAATGCTAAAGCCGCCAAATTAACGCGGCCTTTTGCTACTGTTGGAAAAATACGCCCAAATACATCCACGATTTTTGTCGCTTTTACCGTAGACATGACCACGGGATTATAAGCATTCACCGCTGCAAGCTGCATGAGAAAACGGAAAAACACGAGCAAAATCGCTACGTTAATGATAATGCCAAAAATTAGCGCAGAGTTTGCACCCATACTGGAACTTTCCTAAATAAAAACGAGTTATTTGCTACTTTCACTTAGCTCTTGAGCAAGTTCCTGACTGCGCTTTTGTGCTGCAGCCAAAGCGGCCTGAATATTCTGAGAGATTTGTGCACGGTCAAACACTTCAAGTGCAGCCTGAGTCGTGCCGTTTGGAGAGGTCACATTCTTACGCAACTCAGCCGGAGTATTGGAACTGGTAATCGCCATTTGTGCCGCACCTAGAGCCGTTTGTAAAGTCAGTGCAGTCGCTACTTTTTCATCCAGCCCCAGGTTTTTTCCTGCACGAATCATGCTTTCCATCATATAGAAGAAATAGGCCGGACCAGAACCCGACACTGCCGTTACGGCATCAATCTGCGCTTCAGAATTCACCCAAAGGGTTAGACCTGTGGCGGCCAAAACCTGACTGGCCAATTCACGATCCTGTGCATTCACCGCTTCAGTGGCATACAAGCCATGTGCTCCGGTTTGTACCAAAGCCGGAGTATTCGGCATGACACGAACAATGCGATCGGTTTCTAATAGCTGGGCAATGGTCGCAATTTCAGCACCAGCCACAATCGACATCACCAATTTACCATCGAATAAACCTTTTAGCGGTTTTAATACGCTGGCCAAGACTTGCGGTTTCACTGCAAAAAGTACGATATCAGCATCACGAATGGCAGCAATATTGTCATCGGTCACCTGTACATCTTTTTCTGCTAATAAAAGACGCACTTTCTCGACCGGATCAGAAACTGTAATACGTGTTGGCGGCAAGCCACGCGAAATCAGACCGCCAATTAAGGCTTGAGCCATATTTCCGCCACCAATAAAACTAATATTACAATTTAAAGCTGCACTCATGGATTTATACTCGACTTAGAATTTTTAACTAAGAGATCAAATTTGGTTGCCATCCACCGATTTCACAATATTCAGACTGAGCTAACCAAAACCCTTTTGGTGTAAAAACACCAAGCATAACATTATCTATGCTTAATATTTGAATTCTATAACGCTGCCAGGGAAAAATTTGTGCTTCCTGAATGGCTTTTTTTAATGGC
>DKLL01000114.1:16536-18272 GCA_002455755.1 Acinetobacter sp. UBA6641 | reverse complement strand
TGGCACAGTCATTGCTTCATTCCTGCTGAGTCAAAGACGACTCTATAAAAATTTGTAAGGCGGCCAACGACGTCCGTTCTGATCGAATCTGGTGTGCAGCTATCCGCATAGCAGATAACCCTATACGTTCAGTTCAGAAGGAGAAGGTTATGTCTTCAAATTTATATGAAAAGAAAGCTACAAAAATAAGTCTTTTTAGTTTTAACAGCGCGGCGATGAGAGCCTTCCACATGAGTTGGCTCGCCTTTTTTGTCTGCTTCTTCGCCTGGTTTGCCTGTGCCCCCCTGATGCCTGTGATTGCAGGTGAGTTTCACTTAACCAAAGACCAGATTGCCAATATCAATATTGCTGCCGTGGCCATTACCATTCTGGTTCGCCTGATTGTTGGACCATTGTGTGACAAGTATGGCCCACGTAAAACCTATACCGCACTACTGATTATCGGCAGTATTCCAGTCTTTGGTGTGGCCTCTGCCAATAGCTATGAATCTTTCCTTTTCTTCCGCTTCTTGATTGGAGCGATTGGTGCCAGCTTTGTGATCACGCAATATCACACCAGTATCATGTTCGCTCCGAATGTGGTCGGGACTGCCAATGCTGCATCGGCAGGTTGGGGGAATGCCGGTGGCGGTGCGACACAAGCCTTAATGCCGTTAATGCTGGCTGCTTTGGTGATGTTCGGTGTTGAACAGGCAATGGGCTGGAGAATTGCTTTATTGGTGCCAGGTATTCTGATGATTATTGTTGGTGCAATGTACTGGAAATTCACCCAAGACTGTCNNGTTTGGTGTGGAACAGGCGATGGGCTGGAGAATTGCGCTGATCGTTCCAGGTTTGATGATGCTGATTGTTGGTGCGTTGTACTGGAAATTTACCCAAGACTGTCCACAAGGCAACTTTAAAGAACTTCGTGCACAAGGCATTCAAGTCGGTAGCGATAAAAAAGGCGGTATGGCAATTTTAATGCACGCTGCACGTAACTACCGGGTCTGGATTTTATTTGGTGCTTATGCTGCGTGTTTCGGTATTGAAATTTTCATTCATAACATCGTGGCGATGTACTACGTTGAACACTTTAGCTTTGGCCTCAAAGAAGCAGGACTGGCAGCAGGAATCTTCGGTTTACTGGCACTGTTTGCCCGTGCTTTAGGTGGCATTGTTTCAGATAAAGTCGCAATTAAAAAAGGCCTGGATGGTCGTACCAAAGTGCTGTTCGGCATGATTCTGATGGAAGGCCTGTTCCTGATCCTGTTCTCACAAATGAATACCGCAGTTCTCGCAATTCTGGTGATGACCGTATTCGCACTGTTTACCCATATGGCTTGTGGCGCAACCTATGCTTTGGTGCCATTCATTGATCGTGATGCTTTGGGCGGTGTTGCCGGCATTATTGGCGCAGGCGGTAACGTGGGTGCAGTCGCAGCAGGCTTCTTGCTGAAAGGCATGCTGGATATTCAAACCTGCCTGATGGCGCTGGGTGGGCTGGTGGTGATTGCAGCAAGCTTTGTACTGATGATCCGCTTCTCGGTTGAACATAAAGAAAAAGAACAAAGACTGTTTGAACAGGCAGTGCTTGAACGAAACAACATGGCTCAAGGTTAAGGAAAGGGATTAAGGAGAATTGATATGAAATTAGTCATGATTGGTCACGGTATGGTAGGGCACAAATTCATTGAATCGGTTCTTGAACATGCAGGTGATGAGGTTGAAATTACAATTCTGGCAGAAGAACCACA
>DKLL01000114.1:0-16485 GCA_002455755.1 Acinetobacter sp. UBA6641 | reverse complement strand
GTCTATCGTACCATTGAAGATCTGGATGCCATTCGTGCCGCAAGTTTAACTGCTAAAACCGGTGTGGTGATTGGTGGGGGGTTACTCGGTCTGGAAGCGGCAAAAGCCTTACGCGATTTAAACCTGGAAACCCATGTGGTCGAGTTTGCCCCACGCTTGATGGCGGTGCAAATTGATGACCTGGGTGGCAAGGTTTTACGTGCAAAAATCGAAAATCTGGGCGTGAAAGTTCATACCCAAAAAGCCACCCAATGCATCGAAGCGGGTGAAAATACGACCCATGTGATGAAGTTTGGCGATGGTTCTGAACTTGAAACCGATATCGTTTTATTCTCTGCGGGGATTCGCCCACGTGATGAATTGGCGCGTCAAAGTGGTCTGGCGCTTGGTGAGCGCGGCGGTATCGTGATTAACGATTATTGCCAGACTTCTGATGCGGACATTTACGCCATTGGTGAATGTGCGCTTTGGCAAAATAAAATTTATGGTCTGGTGGCTCCGGGCTATGACATGGCGCGTATTGCAGCAAAACATGTGATGGATCAGGCCTGCAATTCATTTGCCGGCGCGGATATGAGCACCAAGCTGAAATTGATGGGTGTTGATGTGGCATCGGTCGGTGATGCACATGCCATGACGCCAAATGCACTCAGCTATTTCTATGCCGATGAAGCCGCCATGATCTATAAAAAAATCGTGGTGAATGCGGAAAAAACCAGATTACTTGGTGCTGTTCTGGTGGGCTGTGCCAAGGAATATAACGACCTGCTGCAAATGATGCTGAATGGACTGGAAATTCCGGAAAATCCGGAAAGCCTGATCATGCCGGGTTATGCACAATCATCAGCGAAAACAGGCGGTAGCGGAGTCGATTTACTGCCTGACAGTGCCACCATCTGTTCATGTAATAACGTGTCTAAAGCCGATATTTGCAGTGCAATTGCAGAAGGTTCAACCTCGCTTGGTGCACTGAAAAAATGTACCAAAGCCGCAACAGCTTGTGGTGGCTGCGCACCACTTGTTACCCAAGTATTGAAGTCCGAACTGCAACGTCAAGGGGTGACCGTAAATAATCACCTTTGTGAACACTTTGCCTATTCACGCCAGGAGCTGTATCACCTGGTACGGGTCAATGAAATCAAGACTTTCGATGACCTGATTCAGCAACATGGCCATGGCATCGGGTGCGATATCTGTAAGCCGACTGCGGCAAATATTCTGGCATCTTGCTGGAATGACTTTGTATTGAAGCCAACCCATGCAGGGCTGCAAGACAGTAATGACTACTATCTGGGCAATATTCAAAAAGACGGTTCTTATTCAGTCGTGCCACGTATGGCGGGTGGTGAAGTGACGCCTGAAGGTCTGATCGCAATTGGTCAGATTGCCAAAGAATATGGTCTATATACCAAACTGACTGGCGGTCAACGTGTAGACATGTTTGGTGCACAAGTCCATCAATTGCCGGAAATCTGGGAAAAACTGATCAATGCAGGATTCGAGTCGGGTCATGCTTACGGCAAGTCTTTACGTACTGTGAAATCCTGTGTCGGTAGCACCTGGTGCCGTTATGGTGTAGATGATTCGGTCGGTTTGGCCATCTTCCTGGAAAACCGTTACAAAGGTCTGCGTTCACCACATAAACTCAAAATGGCTGTATCCGGCTGTACCCGTGAATGTGNNTGTTCTATATCCAGACGGCAGACCGTTTGCAACGTACTTCGGTATGGCGAGACAACCTGGAAGGTGGGTTGGATTATTTAAAAGATGTAGTTGTGAATGATTCACTGGGTCTGGCAGCCGAACTGGAACGCCGTATGAGCCATGTCGTGGGCACTTATCAAGATGAATGGCGTACCGCGGTGGAAGATCCGGAAGTGCGTAAACGCTTTAAAACCTTTATCAATGCAAAAGTTGAACAGCAAAACGATCCACACATCCAATTCGCTGAGGTTCGCGGTCAAATCCGCCCCAAAACCGAGACCGAGCGTGATGTGACCCGTATTCCTGTTGTTGAAGCTTAAAAGAATAAAGGAGAAAGATGATGACAATTTTAAAAGAAATGAATAAAACCANNAGATGACGATATTTAAAGAGATGAATAAAACCCATGAGCTTAAAAGGCTGGAAATTTGTGCACTGGATGACATTACCCCGAATACCGGTGTAGGTGCATTAATTGAAAATCAGCAAATTGCCATTTTCCGTGTTGGTCATGAAAAACGGGTCTATGCCTTAAGTAACCAAGATCCGTTTAGTCAGGCGTTTGTGATGTCGCGCGGCATCATTGGCGATCTGCAAGGTGAGCGTGTCGTCGCATCTCCCATCTACAAGCAGCATTTCAGTCTGGCCACCGGACGTTGTCTGGAAGATAAAGACCAAAAGCTGCTGGTGTTTCCAAGCAAGATTGAAAATGGCAAGGTTTGGGTCAGCCCGACACCGCAAAAAACTTACATTACCAATAATGGCACCTCTCAGGAAAAGATGAAACTGGTGTTGGTGGGCAATGGTCTGGCGGGTATGCGCTGTCTGGAAGATTTGCTGGATATGGCACCTGAGCGTTATGAAGTGACGGTCATTGGCGAAGAGCCATGGGGCAACTATAACCGCATTATGCTGTCACCGGTGTTGTCGGGTGATAAAACCATTGATGACATCATGCTGCATCCACATGCATGGTATAGCGACAAAAACATCCGCTTTATTGCGGGTGATGCTGCGGTAAAAATTGATCGTCCACGCAAGCAGGTGTATACCGAAAAAGGCGTAATTGTAGATTATGACCGTTTGATTCTGGCGACAGGTTCCAAACCCTTTGTTCCACCCATTGCGGGTTCGGACTTAAAGGGAGTGATCAGTTTCCGTGACATCTATGATGTCAACAGCATGCTGGAATACTGCAAAACCAAGAAAAATGCGGTGGTGATTGGTGGGGGATTACTGGGGCTTGAAGCGGCTTATGGTCTGAAACAGCGTGGCATGAATGTGACGGTGTTGCATTTGATGGATCGCATCATGGAGCGTCAATTGGACGGTCGTGCCAGCAGCTTGTTAAGACAAAGTATCGAAGCCAAGGGCATCAACATTATTACTCAGGCCAATACCGAACAGCTGATTGGCGAAGATGGTCATGTCACCCAAATCAGGCTGAAAGATGGCACGGTGCTGGATGCTGATCTGGTGGTTTTTGCCGTGGGAATTCGTCCGAATATGGCTTTGGCGCAAAGTGCAGGCTTACGCTGTAACCGTGGCGTGATGGTAAATGACACCATGCAAACCTTTGACCCGAGTATTTATGCGGTGGGTGAATGTATTGAACACCGTAATCAAACCTTCGGTCTGGTTGAACCACTTTGGGGCCAAGCCTTTATTTGTGCCTCACATCTGGCCGAACATGGCAGCTTAACCTTTAAAGCACCGACGGTTCCAACCCAGCTCAAGGTCAGTGGCTGTGATGTATTTTCAGCAGGGAACTTTGAGCCGCAGGATGATTACGAAGACATTATTTTAAATGATGAAAAACGTCAGATCTATAAACGCATTATTATTCAAGAAGATAAGGTGATTGGTGCGGTACTGTTTGGCGATACCGAAGACGGTGCCTGGTATGCGGAGCTGATTTCTGACCAAACACCAATCAGTAATATTCGTAATAAATTGCTCTTTGGTAAAGATTTTGCATTAAAGAAAGCAGGTTAATCACATAAGTGGTATTTGTTCAATTTTAAATATTTGCACAGCCACACTTTGCATTAATAAGTAAAGAGTAATTGCGTAGGCATGATCTTACTTTTGAAAGATCAAAAGTAACAAAAATCTTTGTTTCCCATACATTACGTCCTGTAATGATGGGAAACGGTGGCATCCATGCCACCTCGACAGAATACATGCTTACGTGAACTCTAAAGATTTAGATAGCTTGGAAAATAGAAGAAATTATTCAAGTGAATTTATTCGATAGAAAGGAGCATCCATGAATAGTATCCCTGTGATGGAACTGCATAGCTCCACAGAAATAAATACTAAAATCACCAATACCACCTGTCCCTATTGTGGAGTGGGTTGTGGGGTGACTGCACATGTTACTCAAACCTCATTAGGACAAAAAGTCACTGTCGAGGGTGATACTCAGCATCCTTCCAATTATGGCAAGCTGTGTATTAAAGGTAGCAATCTGGCGGATACCCTGGGACTAGAAACTCGTGTTCTAAATCCAATGCTCGGTCGAAAGAGTCAGCGTGAAAAGACCGACTGGAATACCGCAACGGATTTAATTGCCCATAAGTTTCAGCAATGTATTGATCAATACGGGCGTGACAGTATTGCCTTTTATGTATCCGGGCAATTGCTGACGGAAGACTATTATGTGGTGAATAAATTCGTTAAAGGCTACCTCGGCACAGCCAATATTGATACCAATTCACGACTTTGCATGTCATCTGCGGTTGCTGCACACAAACGAGCTTTTGGTGAAGATATTGTTCCGGCGAGCTATGCAGATTTTGAACATACCGACATGGTGGTGCTGGTCGGTTCCAATACCGCATGGTGTCATCCGGTGCTATATCAACGCATCATGCAAGCCAAAGAGCAACGTGATTTGTTTGTGATGGTGATTGATCCGCGCTTTACCAGTACCTGCGAGGCAGCAGACCTACATTTACCGGTTTTACCGGGGCAGGATGTCGCTTTATTTAACGGTTTATTGCAATATCTGGCGCAAAGTGGTCATGCTGACCAAAACTTTATTGCTGCACATACCCAAGACTTAGAGCAAGCTTTAACACACAGCCAAACTGAATCATCCATTGATGATGTCGCGGTACGTACCGGTATTTCACTGGAAAAACTGCAAGTTTTTTATGAAAAATTTGCCCAAACCGAAAAAGTGATGACCCTGTTTTCCATGGGAGTGAATCAGTCTTCGCAAGGCGTAAATAAAGCCAACAGTATCATTAACTGCCATTTGTTCACCGGAAAAATTGGTAAACTGGGTGCTGCGCCATTTTCCATGACCGGGCAGCCGAATGCGATGGGCGGCCGTGAGGTTGGTGGTCTGGCCAATATGCTGGCAGCCCATCTGGAACTGGAAAATGAAAGCCATCAACAACTGGTGCAAGACTTCTGGCAAAGTCCGTATATCGCCAAGCAGGCAGGTTTTAAGGCGGTCGATTTATTTCATGCGGTTGAAAGCGGCAAGATCAAAGCCATCTGGATTATGGCCACCAATCCGGTAGTCAGCTTGCCTGATGCCGATCAGGTGAAACGTGCCCTGGAAAAATGTGAGTTTGTGGTAGTGTCGGACATTTGCCAAGACACCGATACCACCCAGTATGCTGATGTGCTGTTACCGGCTTTAGGATGGGGCGAAAAAGATGGCACCGTCACCAATTCTGAACGCCGTATTTCCAGGCAGCGCGCCTTTTTAGATGAGCCAGAACAGGCCAAAGCCGATTGGTGGGCCATCAGTCAGGTCGCTAAAAAAATGGGCTTTAGCGGTTTTGATTTTAATAACAGCCATGACATTTTTCTGGAACATGCACGGTTATCAGCTGAGCAGAATTCAGAGCCAGATCTGCGCGGCGAAACGCCAAATTTCCGTTATTTCAATTTAAAGGCTTTAAGCAATTTAAATAAAATTGAATATGATGAACTACAACCGGTGCAATGGCCAGTCTGGAGCAAAGATCAGGCAGATGGTTCTGTAGCTCGACTTTATCCTCAAGGTCAGTTTAGTCATGCCGATGGTAAAGCCAAATTTATTGCTATTAACGCAGTCAATCCGGTCAATCAGGTGTGTAGCGAATTTCCTTTAGTTTTAAATACCGGCCGGATTCGTGACCAATGGCACACCATGAGCCGTACCGGTTTATCTGCCAATTTAGGTAGCCATCGCGCCGAGCCGTATTGTGAAATTCATCCGCATGATGCCTTGAAATACGGAGTGAAAGATGGCGAGCTGGTAGAAGTTAAATCGAAGTGGGGCAATTGTATTTTACGCGCGACGGTCAGTGACGATATCCGCCGTGGACAGGTTTTTGTACCGATTCACTGGAATGATCAGGTGGCATCGGATGCACGGATTGGCAAGGTGGTCAATCCTGTAGTAGATGCCATTTCCGGTGAACCCGAATTTAAACATACACCGGTGATCATCCATCCTTTTTACAGCCAGTGGCAGGGCGTATTTTATGTGCGTCAGGGCTTTGAAAAGATCGTGCAATCCTCCATTCAAAACACCGTGTGGTGGACCAAAATCACCACCGCCAAAGCGGTGCGCTATGAGCTGGCAGACCGTAAAAAATTTACCCAAACCACTGAACAGTTAAAAGAGCTGTTACCGTTTCAGGATGAAAGTTTTGAATGGCTGAATATCGAAGACCAAACCGCACATATCAGTCACAGTGTGGTGTTGAAGGATGGTCACCTGATTGCCAGCCTGTATATTGCACCGAAGGCTTTATTGCCGGACCGCGACTGGGTCGCCAGCCTGTTTAAACGTGAACGTTTAAGTGCCATGCACCGTAAAGCATTGCTTGCTGGACAAGCGATGTCGATGGCCAACCATGAAGGCCCACTGGTCTGTAGCTGCTTCAAGGTCGGTAAAAACCGCATTCTCGATACCATTAAAGAAAAAAATATAACCGATGAAAAACAGGTCACTGCATGTTTAAAAGCGGGCGGTAACTGCGGTTCATGTCTGCCTGAAATTCGTGGCCTGATCAAGGCTTGTCAAATGGAGGCAGTGGAATGAGAAAGAAACTGGAACTTTCGGCTTATCCCGGCACAGATCTGGTGATTCTGGCCGGTGGTCAGGCCAGACGCATGAATGGCATCAATAAACTGTTGCAGCAATTTGATGACCAGATTCANNTGTTATCAGGATGATGAAAGCGGCTTTTTAGGTCCGCTAATGGGCATGAAAAGTGCCTGGTCACATGTCGAGGCTGACTATGTGCTGTTTGTTCCCTGTGATGTGACCTATATTCCTTCGAAAGTAGTTCTCGAACTGCATCAGGCGTTGAATAAAAATCCGCTGGCAGAAATCGCGTATGTGGAAATGAATGGAGTCGCTCTGTATCCCTTCTGTCTGGTCAAGCGCAGCAGCTTAAGCATCTTTGCTGCACATCTGGAGCAGAAACAGCGCAGTTTAAAACACTGTTTTGCCGATTTGCACGCTCAAGTAGCACGTTTTGAAAATCATGCCCTGTTTTTTCACAGTATTAACTCGCTGGATGAGCTTCAGCAGTATCAACAACTTAAATTTCTGCATTAAAAATCAATATTTCGTCTTTGGCACAAAGTTGGAACACTTATTGCAAATCTAATTATAACAAGATGGGGCGATTTAAATCTTGCGCACAACAGATGTGCAGTTATAACCAGATGCCTGAAGATGGATGTTCAACATGAATATGATGACAGAGCTTGAAACCACTACACGGTTTGTCGATCAGTTTGGCCGCAGCAAGCGCAAACTGCGGATTTCAGTAACCGATCGCTGTAATTTCAAGTGCGTCTATTGCATGCCTGAACATCCAGAATGGATGAAAAAACATGACTTGCTCAGTTTTGAACAGCTTTACCAGTTTTGTGATTTTATGGTGCGCCGTGGTATTGAATCTGTTCGCATCACGGGCGGCGAACCATTAATGCGTCAAGGGGTGGTGCATTTTGTTGCTCAGCTTCAACAGCTAAAAAAGCTTGGGCTGAAACGCATTTCCATGACCAGCAATGGTCATTATCTCAAACAATATGCAGCCGCTTTGAAACAGGCCGGACTGGATGATCTGAACATCAGTCTGGACAGTCTGGATGCCGATCAGTTTAAACAACTCACGCAAAAAGATTTAGCACCCGTACTCGACGGAATTCAGGCGGCACAAGCGGTAGGTCTGCCAATCAAGATCAATAGCGTATTAATGAACGGCATCAATGATAATCAGATTTTGCCTTTGGCACGCTGGTCAGTTGAGCACAATATCCAGCTACGTTTTATTGAATTTATGCCGCTCGATGGTGAGCGTAAATGGTCAACCGAACATGTGGTCAGTGAACAACAGATTTTAGATAGCCTGCGTACTGAATTTGCTGGGACTCAACAGCGCAGTGACTTTGCAGGTCCAACTTCAGAGCCGGCACGACAGTATTTTATTGATGGTCATCCGATCGGAATCATATCCACCATTACCCATTCATTTTGCGGTACTTGCGACCGGGTACGTTTAACCGCACAAGGCGAGTTTTATAACTGCCTGTTTGCGCCTCAAGGTTTGAATCTCAAAACTGAAATTGAAGCCCTGAATTCTTGTGAGCCTTTGAGTGAACCGAGTTTAAACAGTGCGTTATCAAAATATATCTGGAATAAAGAATCAGGTTATCACGGCATAGCACAACGTTTAAAAAATCAAAGTATGAATAAAAACAGCCGCAAAATCAGTATGCATATGCTTGGAGGTTAAGATGACACAGATCAAAATTAAAATTGAGGCCTTTGGTGCGGTAGAACGCCAGTTACCTGAGAATCTGGAAATGATGTGCAGCCCATACAGCACGGTTGCTCAGGTGTTGGCTCAAGTGAGACAAGATTATCCCGCAGCTTCTGCCATGATGGAACGCTGTGCATGTGCCATCGGTGAAGATATTATTTCACGTCAAACGCAATTCCATGCAGACACGACTCTGGTGCTGTTGTCACCGGTGGCGGGAGGTTGAAATGGAACAACTGAAAGTATTTTCCAGAATTCAGGATACCGCCTTAACCTTGGACCGCTTTGATCAGATTGAGCATTTTCCAGAATGTGGTGGCATTGGGGTGTTTATCGGCACGGTACGTAATCATCATGAAGGTAAAGCGGTTAAAGCACTGAAATACACATCTTATGCACCGGTGGCGGAAAAAATGATTCGCCAGATTGAGCAGGAGATTCAGCACAAATATGGCGTGTCCTATGTCCGGGTCATTCACCGGATTGGCGCTTTGGATATTGGTGAAAAAGCCATTATTGCCATTGCCTATGCAGCGCATCGCAGAGAAGCATTTGCCGCCTGTGAAGAAGCGGTTGAACGGGTCAAGCATGAAGTGCCAGTCTGGAAACAAGAATTTTATATGGATGGAACAAGTCAATATGTTGAAGGCTGCTGTATCCGTAAAGATGGCGTGGACGAGGAACATGCTCATCATCATGTGAACGCTGAACATCACCAACATCAACATTGCCATCATGCGAAAGAAAATGATCCGCCGATCTACCAATGGCCGCTTTAATTTCAAAATATTTTTAAAAATGAATCATAGGAACATGCAATGAAAAATGTCGGGATGAAAGCAGAGAGTTATCGGACTGCAGTAGCCACGGGAATTCTGCACGCACCGCCACATTGCATCGAGTTGTTACGTAACGGCAATACTGAAAAAGGTGATGCGCTAAAGACGGCACGTATTGCAGGGATTTTAGCAGCGAAACGTACCGATGAGCTGATTCCGCTGTGTCATCCGCTACCGATTTACCGTGCCGATGTAGAATATGAACTGTTTGATGCTCACGTCGAGATTATTGCTACTGTAGAAACCATTGGGCCGACCGGGGTAGAAATGGAAGCTTTGACCGCAGTTAGTCTGACCGGGTTAACGCTGTATGACATGCTGAAACCGCATTGTGAACCGGAAGATTTAGGTCTGGATCAGGTGAAATTACAAAAGAAAAAAGGCGGTAAGTCCCATTTTACCCGTGCCTTAAAAGAAGCGATGCCGGCTTCGATTATTGTATNNGAACAGCAAAAAAATGACTATCCCCTGATTCTAACCGTGGGCGGTACAGGGCTGGGGCCGAAAGATTTAACCGTGGAAACCATTCAGCCTTTATTAAAACGTGAAATTCCCGGACTGATGGAAGCTTCACGCAGTTTTGGGCAAAAGCGTACGCCTTATGCGGCTTTAAGTCGTGGCGTGGCCGGTTATATTGATAACAGTCTGGTCATGACTTTACCGGGTAGCCGTCAGGGTGCGAAAGAATCCTTGATTGCCGTACTGCCTGCATTGGTGCATTTATTCGATGTGCAAAAAAATATTCCCCATCCAGGTGGCTACCAATGAATAGCAGAATGTCTGGATGTGGCGCAGAGCATGGCCTGATTACGGTAGATCAGGCTTTGGATTTAATTTTGCAGAATACCCACGCACTTGCCACGGAAAGTCTGGGGTTAAATCGGGCTTTAAATCGCTATTTAGCGCAAGATATTTATTCCTCTATTAATCTGCCGTTATTNNAGATGTGTATTCCCTCATTAATCTGCCCTTATTTTCCCAAAGCGCGGTAGATGGCTATGCAATTTGCGCCCAATCTGCAATTGCACCACATAGCGAATTTAAACTGATCGGTGAAATTCAAGCAGGATATTCGTCCGAATTAAAACTCAAAGCAGGACAAGCGGTACGGATTTTTACCGGTGCCAAAATTCCGTTTGGCACCACCACCGTGGCGCGTCAGGAAATTGTCAAAGTTCTTGATTCAACCCGAATTGTCTTAACTGAACACTTAAATGCCAATGCCGACATTCGGAATGTGGGTGAAGAAATTTCAACAGGCCAACTCTTGGCCCGCAAAGGGCAGCTACTTTCAGTCGGAGCCATTGCTTCTTTAAGTATGGCAGGCATTCAAAGTGTTGAAGTTTTTCAATATCCCAAAGTTGCAGTGGTGATTAGCGGAGATGAAGTTGCGAAAAGTGTAGAGGAATTTACAACAGGTAAAATCTTCGATGCCAATGGGCCGTTGATCGAAGCCTGGTTTCAGAATCAAGGACAGCAGGTTGAAATTTTCCATGTGGCGGATACAAAAGATGCGGTGAAAGCATTAATTCAAACCCTAACGGCAACTTATGATCTGGTTTTAACCACGGGTGGTGTATCGGTCGGAGATTATGATTTTATTCGACCAGTAGCACTGGATTTAGGCTTTGAGCAAGTGTTCTGGAAAGTGAAACAGAAACCGGGCAAACCGATGTTTTTTGCAGAATTAACTCGAGCTGACCGCACACGTTGTTATCTGCTTGGCTTGCCGGGTAATCCCGCAGCAGTCTATGTAGGCATGCAAATTTATACTTCAACTGTATTAAAGGCCTTGCAAGGACAAAAACAGCAACCGGGCTGGTTTAGCGCCGTGTTGAGCCAGGAGGTGAAACTGGATGGCAGAGAACGTTTTTTAAGAATGTCGGCCAGCTTTGATCAGGGAGTGTTACAGGTCAAAAGTCTGTCTAAACAGCAGTCGCATATGCTAAGCAATTTAATGCAAGCCAATTGTCTGGTCAGGATTCCTGCGGGAGTGGCTTTATCTGCAGGACATATTGTGCACGGTTTATTCATTCATTAAGAGGGGGCAAAAGAATTATGAAAAAATCCCTGTTTTTCTCAGTATGTCTGGCGGCTTCACTTTCAGTTGCACATGCTGGAACAGTCAAAATTTATGCTGCTGCCAGCCTGACCAATGCCATTACTGATCTTGAAAAAATCTATGAAAAGCAGTATCCGAACACCAATCTTGTGCCGGTCTATGGGGCTTCATCAGCGCTTGCCAAACAGATAGAAGCTGGTGCCAGCAGCGACATTTTTTTTTCGGCAGATCTGGACTGGATGAATTACCTGATCAAAAAGAACCTGATTCATCAAAATAAAGCCAAGCCCATATTGTTTAATCAGCTGGTGGTGATCAGTCCAAAAAATCTCAATATTCCTTTTAAACCCCAATCAGGTTTTAATTTTGCGCAATCTTTTAAAGGACATCTCTGTACTGGGCAAATGGAATCCGTTCCTGCGGGTAAATATGCCAAGCAGAGTTTGATTAAATTGAATTGGCTGGATCAACTTAAAGGTCGCATTGTCGGGACTGATGATGTCCGTTCAGCCTTGGCCTTCGTCGAACGTGGCGAATGTGAGGTGGGCATTGTCTATAAAACAGATGCACTCATCAGCCAGAAAGTGAAAATTATTGGAACCTTACCGGCAGATTCGTATCATCCGATTATTTATCCGATGGCCGTGACCAAACCGGGCGAGCAAAATGCAGAAGCAATGCAGTTCGAAAAATTTGTGAAAACCAGTCCGCAGGCAAAAAGTATCTTTCAAAAATACGGATTTCGCATGAGTCAATCTTAGGGGGAATCGTTAAGCCATGTTCAGTCCCGAAGAACTGAGTGCTTTATATCTTTCGGCAAAAGTCGCCTTATGGGCAACGCTGATCTGTTTACCGTTTGCAGTGGCTTTAGCCTGGACTTTGGCACGTCGTGAATTCAGGCTGAAATTTCTGCTTGAAGCATGTTTGCAATTGCCGATGGTGTTGCCGCCCGTGGTTCTGGGTTATTTGCTGTTGGTGCTGTTCGGTAATAAAGGCTGGATCGGACAATATCTGAATGCAATGGGGATTGAGCTGGCATTTAACTGGAAGTGGGCAGTACTGGCATCAATGATTGTGGCATTTCCATTGATGGTGCAACCGATTCGCCTGTCTTTTCAGTTAATGAACCAGCAGCTTGAGCAGATTGCCGGTTCTTTAGGGGCCTCACCAGCTAAAGTTTTTTTCAGTATCAACTTACCTTTGGCGATTCCCGGAATTTTGATTGGCAGTATTTTATGTTTTAGCCGAAGTCTGGGAGAGTTTGGTGCCACCATTACTTTTGTGGGGAATATTCCGGATGAAACACGTACTATCCCGATTGCGATCTATTCCTTGCTACAACAACCCGATGGCGAAAATATGGCGATGCGATTGGTAACCTTATCCTTGGTTTTGGCATTTTCAGCCCTGATTGCGAACTATTTTATTTTGCAAAAATATCAACGGAAATTGGGAGGCTGATATGTTGAAATGTGATTTTCAATATCAACATGGCGATTTTATGTTGAATGTTGAACTGGAGATGCAGCAGCAACTGTTAGGCATTGTCGGTGCTTCGGGTAGTGGTAAAAGCACCCTGTTAAAAAATATTGTGGGTTTATTAAAACCGGCACAAGGGCAAATTCATTTTCAGCAACAGATGTTATTTGATCATCAGCAGAATATTCATGTGCCGATGCATCAACGCAAGATCGCCTTGGTTTTTCAGAATGCCTTGCTGTTTCCTCATATGAATGTGCAGCAAAATCTAGGCTATGCAGAAAAACTAGTCGCCCAACCGGAACGAAAATTCCAGTTTGAAGAAGTGGTGGAATTACTTGAATTAAGCCCTTTAATTTACCGTAAAGCGCATCAGCTTTCAGGTGGGGAAGCACAGCGGGTGTCGATTGGACGTGCTTTATTGTCTTCACCAAATTTATTGTTATTAGATGAGCCTTTAACGGGGCTGGATACACATTTAAAGCAGCAAATTTTACCCTTCTTTAAACGGATGAAAGATGAACTGGATTTACCCATGATTTATGTCACGCATCATCCTGAAGAACTGGAATATCTAGAAGTAGATACTTTGCGACTAAATCAAGGTGCATTGCAGCCTTATTAAATTGAGCACAAGTTAACCCTACAAATAAAATTAAAAATAGCCTAAGCAACTAAAACCCTAAACTGCTTAAGCTATTGTTATAAAAATTAAAATAAATTATTCAGGTTTTTGATATTCATTGATGACTTCAAGTGCAGCACGAAAGGCTTCCTGGGTAGCAGGGGCACCACAGTATGGCAAACTGTGTAATAACACTTCCTGAATTTCTTCTACCGTTGCTCCATTATTTAATGCACCACGGACATGCCCTTTAAGTTCGGTTGGACTTTTTTGAGCAGTTAAAAAAGCAATGGTGATCAGTGAACGATATTTACGTGGCAGAACACCTTCACGTTGCCAGGTTGAACCCCAGGCATGTTCGTTAATCCACTCCTGTAACGGTTGAGTAAAGGGTACAGTATTGTCCTGCGCGCGTTTTACAAAAGCTTCACCCATCACTTCGGTACGAACTTTTAAGCCATTTTCAAAATCTTGTTTTGACATGTTTTTTACTCTTTTAGTATCTATAACAAAGAAGTGGCCAAAGTTTATGCTTTAATCAGGTTTATGCGTAGAGGTTTATGGTCGTAGATTGATCTTTTTTTATAAAATACAGGAGCCGATTTTTTTCAGCTTATCTTCAGGGTATTAAATCTTTAAAAAGTAATGCAGGAATAAAATCAGTAGAACAGAGCTTCAAATCCTAATCACAGTTTCTAAAGCTTAATCACCTGAAAGCCATTAACCACTAGCCAGCTTAATGGCATAAGAAAAATGCAGACTAAAAATGATTATTGAGTATGTTTAACCACAAGCACGGGAACATGACTGGCAGTCAGAATATCTTGGGCAATACTGCCAATGAAGGTTTTTTTTAAACCGGTTCGGCCATGCGATCCAACCACGATTAAATCAGCCTTTAACTCATCGGCAAGTTCAGCAATGGCATCACTGGGGGATTGTTTGGCTAAAAGCTGAGTATGGGTTTCAATCCCGCCATTGGTGAACTTGAGTCCCAGCTCCGCCAGAATATTTTTGGCATGCGCTTTGGCTTCCATAAAATAATCGGTGACGCCGGGGACATTTTTATAAAAACTGACACTAGTTAAAGGATCAATAATTACCACGCTAACAATGGTGACTTTACTGCCAAAAGCCTTGGCTAAAATCATGGCCTGATCGGCGGCGGCTACAGCAATCGGCGAGTCATCGACAGAAACTAAGATGTGCTGGTAATACTCCATGATGCTGTCCTCCTGTTTCAATATTTATTATTTGTTCAAAGCTTAACATAGCCGGAATGTGGAAAGGAAAAAGGATAAAAATGTATCTTTTATGATTTATTCTTGAGCCTGTAAATTATTTTAATTAATTCTCTAAACCATCTATGTGAGAGCAAACTAGCTTATGTATTTTACTAGGTAGTATGTGGAACTATCATTATGGGTTTTGCGTATATTCAGCCTAAAAACTTAATGAGATTAATGGATAGAAAAAGCCCAGATCAATTGATCTGGGCTTTTCATATTCTGGAGCGGGAAAGGAGACTCNNCCAACTGAGCTATTCCCGCAATATGGAAGTGAATTATAAAGAGTTTCTTTTGACTGTCAACTCTTTATGCTTCCAAATGTTCAATTAGTCAGCACGACGCCAAATAGTTCCTTGACGTGTGTCTTCCAGAACCACACCTTGATCCAGCAATGACTGGCGAATTTCATCGGCCTTGGTAAATTCCTTGGCCTTTTTCGCATCTTTACGTTGCTGAATCAACTCTTCAATCTGTTGTTCCGACAAACCTAATGCTTCCTGACCAATATCTGATTTCAAGAAGTCATCAACATTGTGCTGTACCAAACCTAAAATATCAGTCAAGTGACGCAAAGTCGAATAATATACGGCAGCCTGTTCGGAATTTTCATCCTTCACTGCACGGTTCAATTCTTTGTTAATTTCAAATAACACGGCAATCGCTTCAGCAGTATTGAAGTCATCACGCATAGCGGCATTGAAGCGCTCAACCAATGCATCATCCAGAGTTTCTACAGTTTTTACACCATAAGCTTGTTGATAAGCCTTAAATGAATGATAGAAACGGGAAAGGGCTATTTTGGCTTCTTTTAATGCTACATCAGAGAAGTTTACCGGGCTGCGGTAGTGTGAAGACACAATAAAGTAACGGATTACTTCTGGATGGAATTTTTCCATCACATCACGGATGGTAAAGAAGTTGCCTAAAGACTTAGACATTTTTTCACCGTCGACATTAATGAAACCAACATGCATCCAGTAATTCACATATTGTTCATCCGTGGATGCTTCGGACTGTGCGATTTCATTTTCATGATGCGGGAACATCAGGTCTGAACCGCCACCGTGAATGTCAAAATGGTTACCCAGGCAGCAGGTCGACATGGCTGAACATTCAATGTGCCAGCCCGGACGTCCATTGCCCCAAGGTGAAGCCCAAGAAGGTTCGTTTTCCTTGGCATGTTTCCACAGTACAAAGTCAAAAGGATGTTTCTTTTCAACTTCTACATCGACACGCTCACTCGCGCCAGCTCNNCTTCTCAACTTCAACATCGACGCGTTCAGAGGCACCAGCTTGCATATCTTCCAGTTTACGACCTGAAAGACGGCCATATTTGGCAAATTTTTCTACTTCAAAATAGACATCGCCATTTGCAGATGGATAGGCCGTACCTTTATTCACCAGGTTGCCAATCATGTTTTGCATCTGGTCGATATAATCAGTTGCACGAGGAGCTTCATCTGGATGCAGACAGCCCAGGTTTTCGGCATCTTCATTCATCGCCTGGATAAAACGATCGGTTAGCGCAGTAATGCTTTCGCCATTTTCATTGGCACGTTTGATGATTTTGTCATCAATATCGGTAATATTGCGTACGTATTTTACATTCCAACCCTGACTGCGCAGGAAACGGATAATGTAGTCAAATGCAACCATAACTCGAGCATGACCAATATGACAATAGTCATACACGGTCATACCG
>DKLL01000262.1 GCA_002455755.1 Acinetobacter sp. UBA6641 | reverse complement strand
GCTGGGCGAAAGATATGCTCGGACTGTACGGTTCCCGACTCATCCAGCATGGCAAAATGCAGCTCACCCTTGAATACGGTCAGTTTTGCCCAGGTGCCGGCTTTGGTATTGTGCTGGTTTTTAAACCCTTGCGGAATAGTCTGCTGTGTCCAGACAGGAAGTTCTTTATAACATACAAGCTGTTGCATAAAAGACTGCGCTCCAAAGCATCGGTGGTCGGGCTGAAATTAATCAGTTGATGATGTATGTTTTTAGCATAGTACGTTCAACCGCAGATTGAAATAAGCTACTCGCATTCCATTCAGGCAAACCACGTATCCTTTTAAAAACAAAAACTGCCCAGTACGGACAGTTTGATGGTCTTTAAAAAAGAAGCAATGATACTTCGGTTCTACTGCGATAGCTGTTCGCGCAGCCACATCATGTATTTTTCCCGGTCCATAAAATCAGGCGCACTGCCCGTATCCAGACTAAAATATTGCTGATTGAACCGAATCACAATCTGTTCGGTATAGTGCCAGCCTTCAATCATTTCAAAATATTGATTGAAGAAAAAACGGGTTTTACTCCTGTTGTTTAAGCTTTCCAGTTTCGGGTATGTGTTATTTTCAACAAACTCACTATACAAATGCTGAATATCATCAAAAACGTGTAGGGTTTTCATGACTCACCTGCCTAGATTTCATGTCGTGATCTTTGCGACCGTTTTAATCTAGCAACCGAATTTGAACGGCAAATGACAGTCCTATTGCAAAACTGTCATGTTTGAAAAAATAAGATTCTTTTGTTCAGCTGCATAAGGATTTTACCCGGTAAAGCCCAAGAAAAATCCAATGATTACAAACATTAAAAATATCAATTTCTGTTTAATTAAACTTGGATAGAACTAAAAACTCAAAAGTAATGTAAACCATCCGCAACATCATGTTATACCTCGGTAAATCTAGTTGAATATTCATACAATCAAGCCAAGCTAACTTGTTCACTTTTAAAAAATTAATCCCTGTAGCGTTAATATAAGCCGTACAAAACCCCTCTTTATTCTCATTATTGAGTTATCCACATGAATCCTATTAAAACTGCTTTGGCTATTGTTTTAGTTACTGCAACTACAGCTGCTATGGCAGCTACTACTGTAGAAACAACTCCGGCTGCTAAAGTTGCTGCATTAAAAGCACAAGTAAAAGCAGATACCATTCAGGCTGCGAGTACGGTTAAATCAGCCGCTGCAACAACTAAAGATAAAGCTGCTACTGCTTCTAAAACAGCTGCTCAAAAAACTGTAGCTGCTAAAAATGTAGCAGTCGCTAAAACTGTAGCAACTAAAGATGCTGTAGCAGAAAAAACAGCTGAAGTGAAAGATGCTACTGTTGCTCAAGCAACTGAAGCTAAAGATGCTACTGTAGAAAAAACTACTGAGGTAAAAGAAGCAGTCGCTGAAAAAGCTGATGTTGTTAAAACTGAAGCAAAAGCTGAGAAAAAAGGCTTCTTCTCTTGGTTTAAAAAATCTGCTGCTTAATTTGCCCTAACGCATTTTAGCCGTAAAAAGGATGCTATTCATGAGCATCCTTTTTTTAGTGATACCGCAAAATAGTCATCTTCCATTTTAAAGTCCAAACTAAGGAATACCATTCCTCAGGTTAGTTCTTTGCTGCTCTTCCAACTGTCTGATGGCTTCACGCTGCGCACTACTATCCAGCACTCCCAATGAAATTTGTCCTCGGGCAATCTGCACATTGGTGGCACTACGGTCTATGCCAAACGGTTCAAGCAGTACATATAAGCCTTCTCGTGGATCAGGTGACTGCAAACCTCGGGCAATCGCCAGAACATATTGCTGCAAAGGCACTGGCAAGTTGTTGATATCTGGCATAGGGGCTTCAGGTACCAGATCGATGGTCATCACGATTTCAGGATCAACCACAAAATTCTGGGTATCCATCTGGATCTGCATAATTCTATGCTGCAAGACTCTCTCTTTTGGATAATCGTGTGGATAATACATGACCTGTGCCATTTCGGTTTCAGCACTTAACTCTGAATCTGTTAAGGGGCGTAATCCGGTGGCATCCGCTATATCGGCAAAAGTGGAGGAAATAGGAAAACTTCCGGCAATCGCTACGATTGCGCAGGACAAATTTTTTAGGAGTTTCATGGCAGTTCTACTCAACAATGAATTGAAGTAAACAAACAACCGTCGACACCTGTAATTGTATAGCGTATGCGCCTTTCAGCCAGTTTCTATAGACCAGCGGTCGTACCGAACATTCTAACTTTCGTTAAAAAAACTGCCCATTTCACCGCTTAAAAAACATGAGAGTTGCTTCGATAAGAAAGCTCTGTGCCGGACCATATTTCTATAAATCAGATTTTTATCTTCTCCTGATTTATTGCCTGACTGACATAAAGCTCCGTCATAATCTTTATTTTTCTCGTATTCCGATGCGCAGAAGTACAGGAAATGTTACATCTAAGGGTTCAGTGGCAGCTTGCAAAGCCGCTGAAATCGGCTGTAGCGGGTCATTCCGGTTGTGTTCCTGGTAATGTTTCAGGCCTGACCAGGTCTTTAAATAACTGAGCAGTTGCTGCCCTGTCCATTGATATTCCAGACGCAGCTCCGGAACCGCCTGTTCATGAAAGGGAAATGGAATGGTTTGATACAGCTCATCAATATAACGCCGTTCGCTATCCCAATAATCTTTTAGGGTTTCAGCATACAGCTGTTGAACCAAAGCATTGATTGCAGCATCCTGAACTTGAATGAGGCCATAGCCAATGATGGCCAGCACCCCTTGAGGTTTAAGCACCCGTATCACTTCTTTATAAAATGCGTCAAAGTTAAACCAGTGTATGGCTTGCGCTACGGTCACCAAATCAATGGACTGGTCCGGAATTGTCGTCTGCTCTGCCGCTTGCAGCTGATAGCTGACATTTTCAAAATAAGGCGCTTGTTGCAACTGGGCTTCGCTAATATCGGTGGCCACCACATGCTCGAAATACGGCGCCAGAAGCTGGGTAAACTGACCGGAGCCTGCTCCACAATCCCAGGCAAAATTTCGTTCCGGCACATGTTTTAAAATTTCTTTGACAATTTGAGTGGAATAAGCTGGACGGGCCTGTTTATAACGCTGACTCCCCCCAGAAAACAGATCTTTCATTTAACGATGCTCAAATATTTTTATAAGTTTAATCAATAACCTGATCAATTTTAAAACTGGTCTGGGCAATCGGCGCCAGCTGATCATTCAATTGATAATATTTAACATCATATATGCCTGCTTTCCAGCCCTTCGCAGGATTAAAACCGACCCAGTTCTGTTCCCGACTGGCACTGATACGCTGTGGCATAAAAAACAGCACTTCACCTGTGGACTGGTTGCTCCAGCGAACAAAAACCTGTTCATGATTCGGTATTTTTCCCAACGTATCAAAATGGGCAAATAATTGCTGTCCGGCATAAATCTGTCTCGGCAGCACCTGATTGGCTACATATTGTTGCTGCGCCGTGACGCTGGCCTGACCGGTCATGGCTTCATGCGGATCATTTTTTGCATCGACAAATTCATTGACCAGACGCTTGGCAAACGTGCGCTTGTTGTGGATATTAGATAAATCATAATCCGGAAAGGCCTGCTGCAGATACTTGTCAATTTGCTCGGACGTGGCTTGATCTATAAGGCTATTCACCTGATTTTTCTGTTTTTTTAGCTCTTGCTGCAATGCCGTAGGATCTTCAGGCTGAGTTTGGTNNAAATTTTCCACAGCAATATCCTGATGGCGCTCAGAAACAGTCGGTTCCGCTTCAGGCTTGGACTGGGCAACCCAATAACCCAACCCAAAGCAGAGTATGCCAATCACCAGTGCAGCAAGGAATTTCATGCGATTTAAATACGCTACTTAGTTACAGGTGATGGTTTCAGTCAGGTTTCCGACAGGAATATTGACGCTGCCAGTGGGAAATAATGCCCCTGCACTGACCTGCTGTCTGGTCAGGTTGGTTCCGGAAAGCAGCCTTAATCCTTCCGCAGTGCACAGTCCCGTATGGGTATCATTGCTCAGCTGTAGCACACAGCCATTTACCGTCACTTTATGGGTATTTATGACTGGCTGAGCACATAACTGGGTAATGACTACTGAAGAAGATGACTCCAGTTCACATGCTGAACAGTCCTGATTTGCACCACCACAGGCATCGGCTGCTTTTTCGCTGCGGCAAATATAAGTCTGGTTGCCGAAGCTAAACGTTTTTTCATAGGATGAGTTAAAGTAATCTCCGCTTCCGCTACCACCACAAGCTGTGAGTAAAACCGTTAAAAAAGCGAATACAGGGAGAACGATTCTTTTCATTGCATAGTCTCCAGTTGTTATTACTTTGATTCTATAAGAACAAAAACCTCAAGCTATGGAGATGTAAAACAAGAAAAATTATTGCATTTTTGGTGTCATCACCCCGGATGCAGGAGGATTATTTAATGTTCAATCGTACCCATGCTGACATTTTTCAGGTCGAGCTGTATATGCGTACCACGGTCGATGTGCTGCATACTGTTGTTACGGTCTATACCAAAGGGCTGCAACATAATATACAAACCTTGTGTCGGATCACTCGACTGTAAACCCTGAGCGATATTCACCACATGCTGTTGCAGTAAGGGAGGTAAAGAATTCAGGTCTGGCTGTGATTGTAAGGGCTGAATTTCCAGATTGGCAACCACATGGCTGTCAAGCATAAAGTTTTGTGCTTCACGTGAATTACGAATAACTTGATGCTGTAAAGCACGAAGGTTTTTTTCATCATTCTGATAGGGTACAAACCCTGTTTCTGTACGTAGTTCTGGCTCGGCCAATACTTGCAGTGTCGGCAAGGTCACCGTGTCGTCCGCATGGACCAGCATGCTCCCCGTACAGGCGAGTAGCAGCGGTAAAGCAGAGATTTTTAGAAGATTCATAAGTTTGACTCCTCACGTAATTTCAAGGCAATGCAGCTTCACGCTATGCAAGGAAAATGCTTTTCACTGCATCTGTATAGGTTATAGCCTACATGAAATTCCGTTTTTGCTCACTTGGACTCGGATAGACGGTCTTTCCAAAACCGCTCAATCCATTAATGAGATTCGCTTATATCCGCCTTTTATCGCATCTTGCATGCAGGGGTCCCCATATCCAACAAACAGGCAAAAAAAATCCCCAAACAATGTTTGAGGATTTTTTAAATATGGTGGCGAGACCCAGGATCGAACTGGGGACACACGGATTTTCAATCCGTTGCTCTACCAACTGAGCTATCACGCCGATGCCGTGTATTAAGCCGTATCTGTTATCAATAGTCAATATAATTCATGACATTTTTATTTGATCGGGTATTTTTTACCCAAAAAAAATCCCTGATGGGATCAGGGATTGAAA
>DKLL01000067.1 GCA_002455755.1 Acinetobacter sp. UBA6641 | reverse complement strand
GCCTTTATGCATGTGGTGGCAGATGCGGTGACTTCTGTATTTGCCATTGTGGCACTGTTTGCAGCCAAATATTTGGGCTGGAATTTTCTGGATGCGTTATTGGGGATTCTGGGTTCAATTTTGGTGGCCAAATGGGCTATGGGGCTGATCAAAGAAACCGGAAAAACCTTACTGGATGCTGAAATGGATCATCCAGTGGTGGAAGAAATTCGCGAAGTAATTGCAAAATTTCCAGTGGTAGAAATTACCGACCTGCATGTCTGGAAAGTGGGGAAAGGCAAATTTTCCTGTATTTTAGCTTTAGCCACTAATTCTGATTTAAATGCCGATCAGGTTCGTGAAGCCTTGTCCATTCATGATGAAATTGTGCATATTTCAGTAGAAATTAATCCGATATAAATCTGGTTAATGTTCCACGTGAAACCTTGCTGGATAAATATGTGTGCTTTGCGTAAGGGCAGCANNTCAGCTGGAAATATTTTAAAGCAATGAGCAAAACAGATGATTAAAAAAACATTGGCATGTGCCCTGGTGAGTTTAATTTCAACCTTAACTTTGGCAAATGTCGATACGGTTAAAACCAACCTGATTAAGCAACACCCGAAGTTAAAAATTGAAAATATCCAAACCACCGAGATGAAAGGAATTTACAGCGGTTCAATGGATGGGCAAGTGGTGTATTTGGCGGAAGATGCCCAGCACATTCTGGTCGGGTCGATGTTCCGTTTAACCGATCAGAAAAATCTGACCAAAGACTTAATGCTTAAACAAAACAGTATTGACTGGAAAAAATTGCCTTTGCAGGATGCAATTAAAACAGTGCGAGGTAATGGTAATCGTCAGATCGCCATCTTTTCTGACCCAAATTGCCCATATTGCAAACAACTTGAAACTGAAATAAGCAAGTTAAATGATGTCACCATCTATACCTTTATCTATCCGATCAAAAGCCAATCTGTGGCTGTTTCCAAACAGCTATTTTGTGAGAAAGATCCAGCTTTGGCCTGGACAAATTTGATCAGTAAAGGCATTCAGCCCAATTCAAATAAAAGCTGTGCCAACCCGATTGAGCGTAATTTAAGTTTAGGCAAAAATTTAGGTCTAAGTGGTACCCCCGCACTTATTTTCTCTAATGGTTTTAGGGTGTTGGGTGCCCGCCCTGCTCAAGAAATTGAACTCATGTGGAAAGAACTCGGTTTGTAACCCTAATTCTTTTCTTAATCCACTAATAAAAAAAGCACCCGAGGAGGTGCTTTTTTACTGGGGGAGATTGATCATTTTAAAGCACGATTTAAACACGTGATTTTTTAGTGACCATGTTATAAATGAATAAAATAATGAGTGCCCCGATCACTGAAGCAATAAAGCCTGCGGCCGAATTTTCATCATAGAGTCCGAGTAAACGTCCACCGTAGGTTGCCAATAAAGAACCGGCAATACCCAACAGGGTGGTTACGATAAATCCGGATTTATCATTTCCGGGATGAATAGCACGCGCGATTAGGCCTGCAATAAAACCCACTACGATGGCAACTATAAGTGTCCACATATGTCTTCTCCATTTATCGTTAGTTTATATATTTTCATTACGCTTTCATTTTTATAATTAATCATTTATGAAAAAGGAAACAGTTGAGTCCTGCTAAAAACTGTTGTTGTTTTGTTCCTGCTAAAGTTTTAATCATAAAAAAAGTGGCCTTTGGCCACTTTAAGTATCTTGATTATGTCTTATAGACCAATTTCACCAATAAATGGTATATGGCGATATTTTTGGTCATAGTCCAAGCCGTAACCGACAATAAACTTATCATCAACTTCAAAGCCTAAGAACTTCACTTCAAGTTCAATTTCACGGCGTGAAGGTTTACTGATTAAAGTACACAGTTCAATAGAATTAGGACTACGCGTGCTTAAAATTTCCAGCACTTTACTGAGGGTATTACCGGAGTCAATAATATCTTCAATAATTAATACATCTTTACCGCGAATTTCGCCGTCCAAATCTTTTAAAATTTTCACATCGCGACTGGAAACTGTACCGCCACCGTAACTTGATACCGTCATAAAGTCGAGTTCATGCGGTTTACTGATTTCGCGACATAAATCAGCCATAAAAATAACTGAACCACGAAGTAAACCAATCAACACAAGTTCTTTGTCACTATTGGCATAGTGAGCATCAATTTTTGCACCAAGCTCTTTGACTTTTGCATGAATTTCTTCAGTTGAAATCATTACGCTCATATGAACGGTCATGGGTAGATACCTAAAAGCAAATCAAAATAAAAAAGGTGTTGACCAGCAACACCTCAAAAGATGTTTTAATTTTAATACATCTGCTCAAGAGATGCATCTTTTTTGCCGTTGAAAATGTATCAGGCCTTAAGCGGTGCGCTATCGCGTTTAAGTGAAACCGCACAAAGCATACCTATTCCAATCAACAACAGTATCTTTTTATGGGACATTTTTGTAGTGTTATTCTTTGACATACACCGGTTTTCCATAAATATAAGTGGCATGAATATTACGATCATCGCCCATGGTCATCAGGGCAAATAAAGCATCTTCAATGCCTTTGGCGCGTTCCTGGCGCAGTGCTTGCAATGCAGTCGCTTTTAAATCGAGCACAATAAAATCGGCTTCTTTGCCCAGGTTAAAGTTACCCAGTTTAGCATCCAGATCCAAGGCTTTGGCTCCACCCAATGTCACATGATAAAGGGACTCGAATGCCGAGAGTTTATCGCCCTGAAGCTGCTGCACTTTGTAGGCTTCATTCAGGGTTTGCAGCTGGTTAAATGAAGTGCCTGCGCCAATGTCTGTACCCAAGCCGACTTTGACCTGTTTGTCCCAGGTTTTGTTCAAAGGAAATAAACCACTGCCCAAGAACAGATTTGAAGTGGGGCAAAAGGCAATTGCCGAGTTGGTCTGATGCATACAGTCCCATTCCGCATCTTCTAAATGCACGCAATGGGCGAATACCGAGCGCTGACCAGTTAAGCCATAGTGGTGATAGACATCCAGATAGCCTTTTTGTTCCGGAAATAGCGCTTTGACCCAGGCAATTTCATTTTTATTTTCACTTAAATGAGTATGTACATAAACTTCGGGATATTCAGCTTTCAGCTGCCCTGCCCGGGCAAGTTGCTCTGGCGTCGAGGTGGGTGCAAAACGCGGAGTAATCGCATACAGGTTGCGGCCTTTGCCGTGCCATTTTTCAATCAGTGCCTTAGAGTCCTGATAAGCACTTTCAGCTGTGTCACACAGCCCTTCAGGTGCATGACGATCCATCATGACCTTACCGGCAATCAAACGCATTTGCTGCTGTTCGGCAGCTTCAAATAAGGCATCGACCGATTCAGCATGGACTGTACAAAACACCAAGGCGGTGGTGGTACCGTTTTTTAATAATTCCTGCACAAAAAATTGCGCGATTTTGTCGGCATAGGTTTTGTCTTTAAATTGCAATTCGGTTGGAAAAGTATAGCTATTCAGCCATTCCAGCAGCTGTTCGCCATACGCACCGACCATCTCGGTTTGCGGGAAATGAATATGGGTATCAATAAATCCCGGTACAATCAGCTTGTCGGGATAATGATCAATCTGGACATCAGCCGGAACATACTGTTGTCCGTTTTGCCAGTCGCCAAACCAGCGAATTTTGCCATGTTCAGTAATAAGTAAACCATCTTCTACATATCGCACTTGGTCGTGAATATCACGCGCTTGGGCAACCGTATTCTGGATATCTAGGAAGCGACCGCGAACTGCCGTCGTTGCAACTACAGAAGACATTGAAAACCTGCGATTTTGAATTTTTTCGATTGATTGTACCTGAAATTTTTCCCTTAAACCCGATCTGATGGGTTTAATCCTCTCCCCTTATTTTATGCATTGAGTGGCAGGGTTAAGGATGAAAAACGCCATTGATCAATATCCAGTCGCTTGAAATACGGGGGCATAAAAAAGCCTTTCATTTCATTTATGAGATGAAAGGCGGAATCATTTTATTTAAAAATTAAAGTGACTGTTGCTGTTTGTTGTAGCGAATTGATAACCATGCGGTAATAGACAGGACAATCACAATAAAGCCGAGTGATATCCAGATTGGCATATGGAACACATCCAGCATCAACATTTTGAAACCGATAAACAGCAGGATAATTCCGAGACCATACGGCAAGTAATGCATTTTAGATGCCGCTCCTGCCAGTAAGAAGAACATGGCACGCAAGCCTAAAATGGCCATTAAATTTGCGGTTAACACAATAAAGGGATCACTGGTCACTGCAAAAATAGCCGGAATGGAATCCACGGCAAAAATGACATCGGAAGCTTCAACCAAAATCAAAACCAGGAATAATGGCGTGGCCCATAACAGACCGTTTTGACGGACAAAGAATTTATCTCCTTCCAGCTGCGGGGTAATACGCATATGTTTACGTAACCACTTGAGTAAGGCCATATCTTCAATATCGGGGTTTTCGTCATGACCTTTAAGAAATTTAAAGCCGGTATAGACCAGAAAAGCACCGAAGATATAAAGTACCCAAGAGAACTCCTGAACGAACCAGGCACCAATAAAAATAAAGAGGGTACGTAATACGATGGCGCCGAGTACCCCATAAAGCAATATTTTACGTTGCAATGCCGGAGGAATTGCGAAGGCAGCAAAAATCATCAGCCACACAAAAACGTTATCAATCGCGAGGGATTTCTCTAAGAGGTAACCTGCAAAATACTCCATGACTTTGGTATTTGCGATGGTTACCCCAGCGGTCTGTTGCAGGTAAAACCATAAGCCAGCACCGAATAGCACGGCAACAGAAACCCAAGCCATACTCCAGTACGCTGCGGTTTTAATTTTGACTTCTTGGCCCTGTTTTTGTCTGAAGCCCAAAAAGTCGATGATGAGCATAACGGCAACTAAACCGAAGAATGCTAAATACAGCCATAAATTGCCAATGGTTTCCATGTGAATCCTCCACATCTGACAACCGGCCATAAAAAAACCTTGACCTGTTGCCAGATGATTTAAACATCTGTGTCAACATGATCAAGGTCTTGCCTACATCTGAATATCCACATTTTGTAAACTCAGATGCTCAGATACCGACTTTTTGCAAAGTGTAATGACGATATTCTGACACGTCCAGCAGAATTACTTCCAAGGACGCTTGGAGGAGGCTACTCCCCTTGTTCAACTTAATTTTGTTTTGGATCTAATCCAAATATGGCTGAAGAATCGCATATTTATTGTCATTGTGCAAATTTTATCTAGTTCATTTACAGTTTAATAAAATCTTTACGTTGCACCAAAACAACTGCCACCAGCGTACCGACGACTGCCACCAAGCCGCCCACTATTCCAATCTGGCTTAATCCCAAACTTGTGGTCACTATGCCACCCAGTAAGGCTCCACCTCCAATCCCGACATTATATAGACCTGAATAAATCGCCATGGCGACATCGGTGGCATCTGAAGCCAGGTTCAGGGTTTTGGCTTGCAATGCCAGGCTAAAGCAAATGATGCTCATGCCCCAAAATAAGCTGAGCGTACTCAGACCGATAAAACCTTGCGCCAGTGGCAGTAACAGCAACATGGAAAGGGCGAGTAAAGCACAGCTTAAAGGAATGGCAAGTTTTGGATAACGGTTACCAAATTTACCAAACAGAAAGGAACCAATAAATCCGGCACCGCCATAGATGAGCAATAAACTGGTGGTTTGCGCAGAACTAAAATGGGCAACATTCAGGGTAAACGGTTCGATATAACTGTAAGCGGTAAATTGCGCAGTAATGATCAGAATAGTTAATGTGAACACTATTACCAAGCTTGGACGTTTAAACAAGATAGCAATACTTTTCAGTGAACCTGAATTGACACTCGGCAGTTTCGGTAGGGTTTTGGCCAAGGTAAGGCAGATGACGGCTGCACCTAGGGCAATTAATGCAAAAGTATTGCGCCAGCCATAGGCTTCGCCAATCATGCGACCAAAAGGAATGCCCAAGACCATCGCTAAAGCCGTCCCTGTCGCGAGTAAACCCAGTGCCTGAAATTCTTTACCTTTTGGAGCCACCCGTACTGCTAAGGATGCAGTAATTGACCAGAACAAGGCATGGGAAAATGCAATCCCGATCCGGCTGGCTAACAGCACGTTAAAATTCCAGGCGAAATAAGATAGGCCATGACTCAGAATAAACACCACAAATAACGCAATCAATAAAAAACGCCGTTCGACATTCCGCGTCATCAGCATCATCGGTAATGAGATCGGGGCAACTACCCAGGCATAAATGGTAATCATGATCCCGACATCGGTGGCAGGCATATTGAAACTGTGACCAATATCGCTGAGCAAGGCCACAGGAATAAATTCAGTGGTATTAAAAATAAAGGCTGCAAACGCTAAAGTGACCACACAAATCCATTGCCGGGTCGGATTGGGGGATGTTTTGGAAGATAGGGATGACATAGTCAGATAATTTGATAAGTAACGTTAAAGTTTAGGCTTAAATTCTATATTTGTTAAGTTTAATCCTGAGGATGAAATGTGCGCAGCATTGATAGAAACAACCAAAAACTTAACACTCTAGAGCAGCTATTTATGGCATGTTTATTCCTATTCACCTGAATGAGAGAATAAAAATGCTGGAAATTAAGCACGAACATGATGGTAAAAACGGTGAATTTTATATGGGTGACAATCATCCGCATTTAGCGGAAATGGTCTACACCTGGGCCAGTGAAAGTGTTTTTATTATTGAGCATACCAATGTAGACGATTCGCTGCGTGGACAAGGAATTGGCAATCAATTACTGGATGGTACGGTCGCATGGACACCTGAAAAAAGGTCAAAATTATTCCACTCTGCCCTTTTGCAAAGTCAGTTTTTGTTAAAGATTCCTCTATTCATGATGTGTTGAAATAAGTTATTTTTAAAGTATTCTAATTTCAGTCAAATAAAAAAGTGAGGGCTAGCTATGCAGTTTCAACATGATGATAATGGTCAAAAAGGCGAATTTTTTACTTTGAATGATTCAGGTCAACGGATTGCAGAAATCAGTTATATCTGGAGTGGTGAGCATCAAATTATCGCCAATCATACCTGGGTAGATGATGTTTTGCGTGGACACGGTGTTGCACGCCAGTTGCTGGATGTGTTGGTGGAATTTGCCCGTCAAAAAAGATTGAAAATTGTACCGACCTGTTCTTATGTCGATGTGATGTTTAGACGCGATAACAGCTTTGCAGATGTAAGGGCTTAGCTTTCAAATTGACAAAAAAGCCCAAATGCTGGGCTTTTTTGTGTTTTCAAGCTATTGCCCTTCAATGATGACTTTCATGGCTTTCTGCTCTGCAGCATGTTTAAACGCATCATAGGCTTTCTCAAATTCATCAAATTTAAAATGATGCGATGCCAGTTTTTCCATCGGTAATTTTCCAGAACAGCAGGTTTTAAGGAGCATGCCTGTAGTATTGGCATTCACCAGACCCGTGGTGATGGTCAGGTTTTTAATCCATAACTTGTTGATTTCGAAATTCACCGCTTTACCATGCACCCCGACATTGG
>DKLL01000070.1 GCA_002455755.1 Acinetobacter sp. UBA6641 | reverse complement strand
ATCTTTCTTGAAATACGCCGTATCATGGTCAAATTCGAACTGTAAGCCTTGCGGGTCACCCGTTGTATAGTTGAGTAAAAATTGCGGCAAACGTGCGTAAGGACGATCCTGATCGGAAACCGATTTATCTACAGTCTGGAAATCTTCTACTTTTAACTGGGCTCTAAGACCCGGAATGCCGTTGCCGTAATTAAGTTCCCAGGCACGGCGCAAGTTTAAAGTGGTTTTAGAATTGGGATTATTGTTTAAATCGGAAAAATAGTCTTTATCTGAAACATAGTTATATTCAAGATTGGTGGAAAACTGATTGTTGATTTGCCAGTTATGTAAGAATTGTAAGGCTTTACGGTCTTGGTCATTATATTCGCTATCTGAAGTTAAATAACCACCCCAAACCATACCAGAGCCGAAATTTTCCGTTAAATAACGGAATTCGCCTTCTAGCATCGGGCCACGACTGGCAATATACCGTGGCGTCACGGTTGCATCGTAGTTTTGTGCCAGGTTTAAATAAACAGGAACAGCAAGTTCTAGCCCGCCATCATTGGAAAAGCCGAAACTTGGAGTTAAAATGCCTGTGGTGCGGCGGTCATCAATCGGGAAATTAAAATAAGGCACGGCAAGAACGGGAACTTCTTTTACATTNNTTTTTTTTGGGGGGGGGGGGAGGGGGGGGGGGGGGGGGGGGGTTCATCACCACAATATTTTCAGCAGTACGTGCTATTTTTTCTGCACGGCCATGCGCATGCTGCTCTTCAGAAATATAGAAGCTATTATTTAAATCGCCTTGCTGGGTCTTTAAGTTGTAATTGATCTGGTCACTTTGTGACAGCAAGCCCGCTTGTGCCATTTGCACACGACCTTGGGCATTGGCATAGATTTGGGTCTGGTCGATGGTGATTTTATCGGCGCGAATTTGACGACCTTGCTGGTCAATCAATACATTGCCTTCAAGAACTGAATCACCATTCGGGTCGTAATGGCCATAATCCGCAGTTACTGTAGATGTAGCATTTTCTGGATCTACGGCTTTAGTCTCCGGACTGATCGGCGTAATCCAGGCACCTTTACAGTAAGCGGAGCTTAAATACTGTCCTTGACGTTGTTGAGCTTCCGGCGCTGATTTGTCTACATAGTATTGTTCAAAAAATTGTTGCCCCGGATATGACTCCTGAATACTGTCTTTCATTTTTTGGTTGTCGACAGTCGAAGCTGGAATTGTGGATTCAGCATAGCTTGAGATCGAGCTGCCACATAAAAGGGTCAAAATAGCAGTCGCTAAAGGATTAAATTTAAACTGATGCTTCATTTGTATCATTAACCAAGTATGCTTAATCGCAATTAATTATCCTCGCATCATAGAGAAAAAGTTGATAAGTGGCTACACTTAGCACTTTAAAAACTCAGCCTGTATTAGAATTTATCGCAAATGAATACACAACGTGAACAATTGATACAAACATGGATTACATCTGTACTTGGTTCAGATCAATTTGAGACTTATTTTTTGGCAGGCGATGCAAGCTTCCGTCGTTATGCACGAATCAAATTGAATAATAAAACATTTATGCTCATGGATGCACCACCAGAAAAAGAAGATTGTGGGCCTTTTGTGACGATCGATGAATTTTTTGATAAGAATGGTGTGCGTGTACCGCATATAGTTGCCAAAGACCTGAAACTTGGTTTCCTGTTACTGGAAGATTTTGGCGATGTTCTGCTTTCAACCTTGCTGAATGAACAAACAGTAGACAATTATTACGAGCAAAGTTTCAAACAGCTGATTCAATTACAAGCGATTGATGGAACCCATCATTTTCCGAATTATTCCTATGAAAAGCTGATTTCTGAAATGGAGCTGCTGACTGACTGGATGCTACCTTCACTGCAAGTTCAACCGACAGCAGAGGAAAGTGCTTTAATTAAACGTACATTTGCCATATTAGCCAACGCTGCCTTGGCACAACCGCAAGTGATAGTGCACCGCGACTTTCACAGCCGTAACCTGATGAAAATTGAAGGTGAAACTGATCTGGGTGTGATTGATTTTCAGGATGCCGTGATTGGTGCAGATACCTATGACCTGATTTCAATTACCCGTGATGCTTATGTACAGTGGAATGCAGAGCGTGTCTATCGCTGGTTTAAAGTCTTTTATGACCTGTTGCCTGAATCTGCAAAGCAGAATCGCGATTTTGAACAGTTTAAAAAAGATGCCGACATGATGGCAATTCAACGTCATATTAAAATTTTGGGCATTTTTGTACGCCTGTTTGAGCGTGATGGCAAATCGGGTTATCTCAAGGATTTACCGCGTGTCATGTGGTATTTGCTGGAAGAAAGCAAGCCTTATGCAGAATTACAACCTTTTATGCAGTTTATTCAAACTAAAGTGATGCCGAAATTTGAAGCCAAATACGGTCGTTATGAGGTTGTTGCATAAATGAAAGCCATGATTCTTGCTGCGGGACTCGGTAGCCGCATGCGTCCACTGACTCTGCATACGCCAAAACCCTTGCTGGAAGTGGGTGGAAAACCACTGATTGTCTGGCATATTGAAAAATTGCAGAAGATAGGCATTACTGAGATTGTGATCAACACGGCCTGGCTGGGTGAAAAACTGGCTCAGGCTTTGGGTGATGGTTCGGCGTTTGGTGTCAAAATCTTGTGGTCACACGAAGGTGAAGGTCTGGAAACCGCAGGTGGTATTATTAATGCCTTGCCGCTTCTGGGTGAGCAGCCATTTATTCTAGTGAATGGTGATGTCTGGACCGCAATGGATTTCGCTCCTTTATTAGAGGTGAAATTGCAGGATCAACTTGCTCACCTGGTTCTGGTGGATAACCCGGCGCAGCATCCGGAGGGTGACTTTATTCTGGCGAATGGTCGAGCATATACCTTTGATCAAGCGCAGCAGGGTGAAGCCCTCACTTATAGTGGAGTTGCAGTAATTCATCCTCAAATGTTTAAAGGCTTGGAAAACGGTAAACGACCACTGGCACCGTTGTTAAAACAAGCGATGCTTGAACAGCAAATTTCTGCTTCTAAAATGCAGGGCGTTTGGGTGGATGTTGGCACTCCTGAGCGATTAAATGTACTGGATCAACAAATTAAGCAAGGCTTGTACAACTAAGTGAATATTCACTAAGCACAAGCTACTGTGACTTATTGTATAAATCGGTATACTTCCATTAACTTTTCGAGACGTTTTTGTATATGCACCAGTTTTTCAAAGAACTTAAGCAGGGTAGTCAAGCTTTGGGTTTGGAGCTAAGCGATAAAGCTTTAAATTTATTACTCCAATATCAGGATGCTTTGGTGCTATGGAATAAAGCATATAACTTGACCGCCATTCGTGATCCAAAAGAAATGCTAGTGAAGCATTTGTTGGATAGCTTGAGTATTTTGAAAGATTTANNGAAGAAAGCATTCAGGAATTGGGTCAGTTCGATGTTATTACCAGTCGTGCATTTGCCTCTTTAACCGATTTTGTTATGGCCTCTAAACCTTTTATGCATGCGCAAAGTATTATTGCTTCAATGAAAGGATTAATTCCAGCGGATGAAATTGAGACTTTAAAAAATGAATTCAGTTGTGAGATTATTGAGCTTAAAGTTCCGCGTTTAGACGAACAACGTCACTTGCTTTTATTGAAACAAATTTAATTTTTTCGAAGGATTGGGGTCACCATGGCACAAATTATTGCGATTGCGAACCAAAAAGGTGGCGTAGGTAAAACCACAACCGCAGTAAATTTGGCAGCATCGTTAGCTGTTTTGAAAAAGCGCGTTTTACTTGTGGATATGGATTCACAAGGCAACGCCACGATGGGGTCTGGTATCCAGAAAAATGATCTTCTGTATTCGGTCACTGATGTGTTATTGGGTGAAGTGCCGATTGANNGTTATTGGGTGAAGTGCCTATTGAGACCGCCATTACCAAAGCAGAAGTAGGTTATAAAGTTCTCGGGGCAAACCGCGATTTGGCCGGTGTGGAACTTGCGATTGCCGAACAGGATGGCCGCGAATATATTTTACGAGAAGCATTGCAAGAAATTGAATCTTCTTTTGATTATATTATTGTTGACTGTGCGCCCAGCTTGAGTCTGATTACGGTGAATGCTTTGGCAGCCGTACAAGGCGTTCTGATTCCGATGCAATGTGAATACTATGCGCTGGAAGGTTTGGCTGATTTAACCCAAACCATTGATCGTATTCAACAAGCGCTGAACCCGGATCTGCAAATCGTGGGTGTACTGCGAACCATGTATGATGCACGCAATGCATTAACCCGTGATGTGTCGGAAGAGCTGGAACAGTATTTTGGTAAGAAACTCTATGATACGGTCATCCCGCGTAATGTACGTTTGGCTGAAGCACCTGCGCATGGTTTGCCGATTATCTATTTTGAGAAAAGCTCGAAGGGTGCGGTTGCTTACCTGAATCTGGCAGCTGAAATGTTAAAGAAAAGCAAAATGAAAAAAGGAAGTAACGCATGACCACAAAAAAACGCGGACTAGCTAAAGGTCGTGGTCTGGATGCCTTGCTTGGGTCGATCCAGAAAGAAAAATTACAAATGGAAGCTCAAGCTTTAGATCATGGTCAGCTGAAACAGATTGATGTGCATTTATTAAAACGCGGTGAATATCAACCGCGCCGTTTTATTCATGAACAGGATCTTCAGGAACTTGCAGCATCGATTGAAAAGCATGGGGTGATGCAGCCGATTGTGATTCGTCCAATTGATGATGAAAAATATCCCTATGAAATTATCGCTGGCGAACGTCGCTGGCGTGCAGCCCAACTGGCGGGTCTAACTGAAGTTCCTGCAATTGTTCGTGACTTGAATGATCAGGTGGCAATTGCGTTGGCATTGATTGAAAACATTCAACGTCAGGATTTAAACCCGATTGACCAGGCCATGGCATTGCAGCGTTTTCACGAAGAATTCGGTTTAAGTCATCAGGAAATTGCCGATACCGTGGGCAAGGCCCGTACCACAGTCAGCAACTTATTGCGTTTGTTGACTCTGGCGGAATCGGTAAAAGACTTTATGCAGCAAGGTTTGCTGGATATGGGGCATGCACGTGCAATTTTGACCTTAAAAGCCAAAGATCAGCTTAAAGTGGCGGAGCATGTGATTGAAAAAAGTTTATCTGTACGCCAAACCGAACAGCTGGTACGTGATTTAAATACGCCAAAACAAGAAAAACCAAAAGCGGAAGTTTCACCCGATATTCAGCAATTGACGCAGCGTTTGGCAGAACGTTTTAGTGCAGATGTGAGAATTGATCATAATAAACAAGGCAAGGGAAAACTCGTCATTCAATACCATTCCCTTGACGAATTAGACGGTATATTAAATATTTGTTTCGCAGAATAATTTTTTGTTTTTATTGGGGAAAACAAATGTGGGAATTAGTCAAAGCGGGTGGGTGGCTTATGCTGCCCCTGGTGTTGTGTTCA
>DKLL01000042.1 GCA_002455755.1 Acinetobacter sp. UBA6641 | reverse complement strand
CCACTGAATGATGACATTATTTGGTGGCTTTATGCTTTTTAATAGATATAAATTTCAAGTTTTAAAAGCTGAGTAGATAAAGATGACCCAATCAAGCGATACCCAAACTGAAAAGAAACGTTATTTTGAGCCAGCCCCGACAGATATTGATGTCGAAAACTTTAAAAAAGTCGTGCAAAGCCGTCGTTCGGTGCGTAAATTTACCAAAAAACCTATTCCTGCTGAAGTGCTGGATGACTGTTTAGACCTTGCCCTGCTTGCGCCAAACTCATCCAATTTACAGCCCTGGACTTTTTATGTGGTGCAGAACCCTTCCAAAAAGAAAGANNAGAAACAGTTGGTCAAAGCCTGTTTAAGCCAACTTGCAGCAAAAACAGCTTCGGAATTAATTGTCTGTGTGGCACGTACCGACCGTATTGATGAAATGGCGAAGATGAACATTTCCGAGTTTCCATTTCCTGAAGCGCCTGCTGCTGTGCAAAAGTATTACAAGTTCATTCCATATAATTATAAAACGGGTTATTTCAATGCCCTGGGTAACTTTAAGAAAGTGGCTTTCAAAATTGCACGTACACTGGATAAGCAATTGCCAGTAACTGCTTTTAACCCCGCAGATGCGAAACTTTGGGCAAGCAAAACTACAGCGTTGGCTTGTGAAAATCTGGTATTAGCCTTGCGTGCTTATGGTTTTGACAGCTGTATGATGGAAGGTTTTGATGAGCCGATGGTTCGTGAAATTCTGAAATTAAATGACGAACAGTATCCCGTAATGGTG
Organism: Acinetobacter sp. UBA6641; assembly: GCA_002455755.1. Taxonomy (GTDB): domain Bacteria; phylum Pseudomonadota; class Gammaproteobacteria; order Pseudomonadales; family Moraxellaceae; genus Acinetobacter. The sequence goes on along the minus strand of DKLL01000042.1, from coordinate 10,648 downwards.
ATTGGTGCAGGTGAACGGGCTAAAGACGGCGTGTTCTTCCCGCAGTACCGTTTTGATCGTGAGCTGTTTATTCAGAAGGTATAATCCTTATCCCGCTGATACACTATTTGATACGTGCAAGGCGACATGGATGTCGCCCATCAGACTGCATGTGGACCTACCATCAGCCCAACCAAAAGATTGCGTCCTGGTTGACAATGGAACAAGCACAAAAGACATTATTTGAATACTTAATCTTTGCAAATTTAAGGCAATTGGCAGCAGAAAACTTATTTTTCAATTAAAAAGTCTTCTGCCAATTCAGCCATACCTGATAATCATCACGCTCATTCATTTGTACAGGCTTGTCACCTAAAGGAAATCCGAATGTAGCTTGTATGCTGCCTGCATAACGATTGTCCCAGCTAAAACCAATTCCCGCACTTCTCAGCGATACGGTATTCTTTTCAGTAGAACCCACCCATGTCTGTGCATTCAACTTCAATTTAGCCATATCAAGAAATAGTTTTCCGTTTAACCGATTTTGCGCGTTTGACCATAAGTCTTGCCTAAACTCCAGACTTGATGCCAAACCTTGCGAGGCAGAAAATACACTGCTCTTATAACCGCGCATGAAGTTTGAACCACCCACATAGTAAGCTTCAGAACTGTCCAGATTGTCAGGACTATAAAAACTTTCTACAGATGCAAATAATTCATTACTCTTCATAATTTTTTGCAGGCGCGACGCTTTCAGCAATACACTTAAATAGTCACCATCAGATTGACGTGAAAGTGCATCTGCAGCTTTAACTGCGTCATCTTTAATGTCTAAATGTCCAAATGAATTAATTACTACAAACTCATTAAAGCCCGCCCCACCCACTGAGTCATAAGATGAATGATTTAATCCGAGCTGGAAGCTTTCGACATTACGGTGGTTATAATTTTGAACTGTCTTAACATCATCTTCTAATTGTTTATAGGTATAGTTTAAGGACAGCATGGTTTGCTGCTTTGTACTTTGCATGACTGGCTGCTGCAACCAAACAGAAGTTTCCTTAGCATTACCTTCATAGCCTGCATCTTTTAGATCTTGACCTAATTCATATTCCAAATATGAATAGCTCACCCCTAGTTGTGTTCCTGAACCATGTACCAATGCTGAATAACCGATTTTTCCATAGTTCATCCGCTGACCGCTGCTCATGGCATCCAATGACAGCTGATCCCCCAGCCCGAATAGACTGTTCACACGTAGACCGCCTGTACCACGCACTTTACCCGTATATTTACCGCCGAAATTATCTGCACCTAAATATGCCTGATATTTTTGTGCGGAAGCCAGCTCGACATTCAGTAAAGTTTCATTTTGTGACTGTCCTGCAGTAAAAGACAGATTATTTTTCACTCCATTTAGCCGATTCAGACGGGATGATATTTCATCTAGAGATTGATCACTCAATAGCTGTTTATTTTGCAATGGTGCAATCATTTGATTTACCAGCCCTAACTGGGTATTGGATGCATTGCTTAAATGCACGCCATTCAATTGCGCTTCTACGACTTGAAGGGTAACAATTCCCCCATTCAGTGTTTGGGCCGGCAAAAATGCATAACTGTAGCTATAGCCATTTTGTGCATAATAATCACTGACCTTGTTTGCTGCTTGCTGCAATTTCGTCAATGTCAGCTGCTTGCCTTCATAGGCTTGAATTTGTTGGCGAAGTATCAATTCAGAAAACTTTGTATTGCCCTGAATCTCAAATTGGCGAACAAACACTTGCTGTTCCCCATGAACAGCACGTTGTGGCGCTTGTGCTTGCAGAGCTTTATTTTCTTGTGCAGGCTGAATCTGCGGGCTTTTTGCTTCCTGCAATAATTGACCTGCATTTGGGATATTTTCTGCAAAGCAAAGCTGCCCTGTTGCGATTAAACTGCATAAAAGCAACGTTCTAGGACGAGCAATCATCATTAAATTGTTATTCATTTCAACCCCAATATTTAATCTTAAAAAGAGACCGTTATTTAATTCATAGAAAAGGCTATATACCCATGCCGATTTCTGGGCATCCTTACTGAAAATCCAAAGTCATTTTTTTCAGTATTTTCAATCTCTGCAAAACTTCAGAGCCCCTTTTGCAGCACAGTCAATGATTTAAATCGCTGTGCTGCCGAAATGGGGCCTGCATCATCTGTCCTTATAGCTCAGTTTCATTTTGCAGGAGTGGCTTGTTTCAATTTTTCAAGCGCCGCTTGTTTAGCTGCTGACCCATTACTTATTGAATTACTTGAATTAATTTTATTTAAGAGCATTTTCAATTGTTCTATATCTGAGCTGTTCATGCCTGAAGTGGATGGCTTTGATGCATCGGCTGAAGCTAAGCCACTATTCGAATTTGGAAGCTTGGACAGCAATGTAGCCAATTGCTCTTTTGTTATATTTCCAGAAGGATTAAACGTCCCGCTGTCATTACCATTGACTTTACTGAGAGCATCAATAATTGACTGAGGGCTGTTGGTACTGCTGCCAGAAGCTAATTGTGCTTTCCAAGAGGCAAGTCCGGCCTCATCAGCCGGTCGTCCAAAATATGCCATATAGAGCTTCTGTATGGCTTCGTTGCTCGGGTTAGTTCTCGAAGCTGAACTGCCACCATTCGTGCTTGAGTCTGCTCCTCCAATTAATGCAGCCACTCTGGCAAATACCGTTCGATCCATCTCATCAGAACCCAAGGCATTGCCACTGACTCCATCAAAAACCCCAGCAGATATTAATGCATCAAACTTTGCTTTTGTCGCAGCATCCAGATCTTTCAAATCACTAAAATCAGCAGAAGTCTTTGGTCGATTCGCACTATTATTAGAGCTGCCAGTATTAGAAGCTATTCCAGCTGGAACTGCTGGGTTATTAGCATTATTGGTACTTGAATTATCTAAAGGCAGTGGAAGACTCTGAGTTCCCCCCTTACTTGTAGAAGGTAAAATACTTGCTGGAAGCGCAGCATTTGTAGCAGCTGGAACAGATAAGTTTCCATTATTGCTCATGACAGAAACCTCTGGTGACTGAGCAACATTACGCATATTGCCAATAATAGAACTTCGGCTGTCCTGCATTTTCTTAATGAAGTTCGTCATAACATCAAAGGCTTCATTGCGCTTATTTGTTAAACTTTGCAAACGCAACATATCCATTTGCTGAGAGTTTGACGCTGAATCTATTTGACCTTTAATTCCTGCTTGCAATGCCTCTATATCTGCTTTATTTAAAATATTGCCTTTCAATAGGCTTCCAATATCTACACCAGCAGATTGGGCATCAACTTTAAGCTTCTGGAACAGCTTGTCGATATTTGATCCGGCAGTAAGTTGGATAGATTTTTGATTTGGTGAAGAAAATATCGCCAATAAAGCTTGCAAGCTATTCAATGTCGTATTGAGTTTGCCAATTTGCTCATTTTTAGCCTGCACTCCCGCAATCTGATCCCGAAGCTGACTTTCCAGTAAGTTCGCTCTTTGAGTTTGAACAGCCATTAACGCACTTTCAAGATCCATTCCAGCCACATTCATTGGCGAAATCGCAGCTATATTATTCATATTAGGCGTGCTGGCTGGCGTTGCTAAATCACTTCTATTTGCACTGCTAGCCGCAGTAATATTGGCCTGTGCAGTAAGCTGTAAATTAGCTAACTGATAGTTTTGTGCATCGTCACCTGTCAACACCAGGTTCTGAATATTGACTTGCTTATTGTTGCCCACAGCAACATCAGAAAATATCCCTTGCCCGATAATACCGAGCTGATCTCCCTGCAAGAGACCATCAAAAACGGCATTGGCTGTATTCAGTATCGCTAAATTTGTCCCGTCATACGTCTTATTATTTGCGCTAATTCCGGTGATATTGCTGATAATGGCCTTATCAATTTTGACCTCGGCCGCTTCAAATGCAAGGTCATATCCATTTTGTACAGAATACAACCCGCTTAATTGTGACTTATGAACCCCTGCATTTTTGCCACCGCCTTCATAAACAGCATTTCCCTTTATCTTTGAAGTATCGGCATTTTGTACAGAGTTGGCATAACTGCTGCTGTTTTGATTTGAACCATTATATACAGTGTGATAGTCATCTGCTTTAACTGCCAATGGCGTTAAAAATGCTCGCAGTAATGGCCCTGTCTGACCTTCATAAATCCGCCATGCAGCACCACTGCCCGCTATATCACTAATATTCCAACCTAAATCGAGGTAATTTTGTTTTGATTTAGTCTGACTGTCTGTTAACGTGCTTTCCGCTCCGGCATCATTCCAGACTGTTATATCACCCTCTGCCTGAGTGAAATAACCATTGCTTATGGAAGATCCCCAATTATCTCCAATCAGTACACTTGGGCCATTTTCACTATTCACCTGAGCAGTGCTATAAACCTGATCGACTGTACTGTAATAACCAGCGCCAACCAAGCCTCCTACAGCATAGCGCCCCGTCACACTCCCTTGTACAAAACTGTTGCTCAGCTTTGAATTACTCATACTGCCAATGAGTCCACCTACTGACTCACCACCTTGAATCTGTGCATTGATTAAACCTACATTGCGGATATCCGCATCCTCAATCTTTCCAAATAAGCCAACATAGCTGCCTTGTCCTTGGTAGCCCTGCTTATCGATTTTCAGATTTTCAATCACATTACCTAAACCATCAAATAGTCCTGTAAATGGATTGTTTCCTGCATTTGGCCCACTACCTTCAATCAGGGTGCCAATCGGAGTGAAATTAGCGATACTGCTTGCATTCAGGTTAGTGCCTAGTGCGTAGTTACCGCTCAAATCATCTTTCATTGCCTGCAAAGCTGTCACATCAGTAATGACTTGAAATTCTTTTAAATTTGCAGCATCCGAGCCACGTTGTGTACTGAAATTTAAACCTTGCTGTAAATGCACTGGTGCTTGTATAAAATAGTCCGCATAGGTTGGCATGGTCTGATCATGAATAGCACTATAAACGGTACCATTACTGCCATCAGTACTTTGCTGTCCGTATTTCAGTACCAGTTTTCCGCCATCACCTTGACTGGCATCTATGACATTATTGATATAAATATTGTTATAAGCATCCAGTGTCAGTGTGTTTCCACTGTCCCATTGAACGGCGTCATTCACTAAAATATCGCCTTTCCCGGCGCTGTTGTTCTGGGTCAGGGAAGAATTGTTCGACACTGTCGCCTGTATTTCTGTCGTTTGAATCGTTACATCGGTATTTTTTAGGGCGGCATTCAGGGCTGCACCGGTCATGTTGCCATTTTTAGCAGCAACCACAAAATCTACCGGATCGATCAGCCTNNTCCCGTTTTTCCATGTGTACCGGCCTTTGTATTTACCTGCGCTAGGTCAGCAATATTTACACTGGCAGCAGACGTTTCAATAAAACCGCCATTCTGCCCATTTTTACCTTCAGCTACCAAACTGCCTGAAATATTGACTGCACCCTTAGACATATCGCCTAACAGTACAATTTCACCTTTGGCATTGGTTTCTAAACGGTTTGCCTGAATATAGCCCGTGTGGTTCACCACTGCTCTGCCCAGCTGTTTTTCTGCAACTGCGGTCAAATGCACAACCCCATTATCTGCAATAATGGCACCCCCATTATCAACCAAGCCCTGCAATGTTCCTTGGTCTATGTCATAGCTTGCAAGTTTTCCATTTTGCAGACTGACACGGACTTTATCCGCCGCAGTTAATTTGACCTGACCATTGGGTGCAGTAATAGAACCCGTATTTTTTACAATAGGTGCAATGAGCGCAACCGTCCCGCTATTTGCGACCTGAATATCCCCATGATTTTCAACTGCGCCATTTTCNNCCCCACGACCTGCAAAAGTAAACTTGCCTTGCAATAAATCGTGTTCTTTTAAATCCAGGGTAGAAGCAACAATGCCGCCCACATTGACTTGAGCGGTTTTAGAGAAAATTACACCATTTGGGTTAATCAGAAAAACCTGACCGTTCGCATTTAGCCGGCCCATAATTTGACTGGCGTTGTTATCTAGCACACGATTTAATGCGATCGAAGATTGATTCTGCTGATTAAAATTGACTGTTGCATGACGACCAATATTAAAAGTGTTCCACTGGGTTGAAAGATTTTGAGTATGCTGATTAATATTTAGCGTATTGTCGGTTTGGGTAAAATCAGCACTGCCAGAGATCACCTGCTGACCTGTTGGCAAAGTTGTGTCATTTATGGCAGCAAAAATGCTGCTACTAAGGGTAAGTAAAACGGTGCTTAAAGCACAGCACATCAGCACTTTAATCATATTTTTATTTGTATCTGAAACAGTTCCATTGCCAGAATGGCGTTTTGCTAATTCTGATACTGCTTGCCAGCAGTGCAATTTATTATTCCAAATCACTCTATAGAATCTGTTCATGATTAATCTCAGGAAAATTCAAGCATTAATCGATAATTAGAACATTGCACTTTAATGCGGTATATCACTGGAATTGGGTATTTTAAAAATTCAAGAGAGCTTATTAAACTATTATGTTCAAGTTACGTTTTTATAACTAAGATTTTAACTATCCTCATAATGGATCATAAACCCTTAGCTCGCCAGAAATCTCATTCCTCAACTTTTCTATCTAGTGCATGACCTCTATATCGTCCTTTCCTCCAGCAAATATCATTCATAATTTATCTCTACCATCTGAATAAACTCGAATGCAGGCTCTTCATAAGGATGGCTGGCATGGAGTGCTTTTGCTACATTTGCTGCTTGATGCTCCGGCACAATGGTTTCCACCCGCCATTCCCCAACCTGTTCTAGCTCTCCGACTTCACCAATAAAAGGATTTGCCCCTTTTAACGGTTTAAACTGTCCTGTTCCTAAAACCTGCCAGGCACAATGTTCATAATTGCCAATCCCCCCTGCGCCTGCGTCAAAGACCGCATTTTTGGTCGATTCAAGATGAGATTCGGGAACGTAGTAGATCAGTTTAAGCATGTCAGTGTTTCTCTAGATTCATTGATTGTTATAGTAATACTACATACGTGCGCATCTCTCTATATGCTTTATTAGCTATTCAAAGATAATAAAAATTTAAATAGATAGAGATACAAGTCGTTATTACTTTTCGTGACATTTATCTTACAGTTCAATCTTTTACACTGCTCAAAAAACCTTCTATGTTAAAAACGGGATTTAATTTTATAAATTCGGGATGGAGGTTTTCCATTCACCTCCCGGTCTTAACAACAATATTTTTATTACACCTAAAGTCATTCTAATAAAACAGTGCAATAAGCTATCTTGCGATTTCCAGATACCCTTTACTGTTTCTCTGGCTTTGATCGGGTGTAAGCAACTGGAGAAAATAAATGTTATTCATCATCAGTGTGCTTATTCAATTTTTTACAGTCTGGGCAATTTTCTTTTTTGGATTGAGCCGTAATAGCGGAGCAATAACGACAATCATTGTTGCAGTAGTCAGCGCCTTTATTAGTCCCTGGTCGCTGATTTTTGGTATTCCGCTCATCCTCATCAGTTTAATTGTGATGATTGATTCATTACGAATGGNNTGGATTGATGCATTGCGAATGGCATTGATTACCAAGCCTGCCTATAAGGCTCTGGCGAATGCCATGCCAACAATGAGCACCACTGAGCGCGAAGCTCTGGATGCAGGCACCAGCTGGTGGGAAAAAGACCTGTTTATGGGAGCACCGGACTGGTCTAAATTTGAAAGCTATCCTTATCCTGTACTTTCTCCAGAAGAACAATCTTTTTTAGATCATGAAGTTGAACAGTTATGCAGTATGCTAAATGACTGGGATATTCATCATCATTATAAAGACTTGCCGCCTGAAGCATGGACCTACATTCGTGAAAATGGTTTTTTAGGGCTGATTATTCCCAAAGAGTATGGCGGACGTGCCTTTAGTTCATTTGCGCAAAGCCGGATTATGAGCAAAATTGCCTCTCGCTCATTGACCGCAGCCGTAAGCTGTATGGTACCCAACTCTTTAGGGCCGGGCGAGTTGCTGCTGCATTATGGAACTGAAGAACAAAAAAATCGTTACTTACCCGGTTTGGCCAAAGGTGAAGAGATTCCCTGTTTTGGCTTGACTAGTCCGGAAGCAGGTTCAGATGCCGGCGCCATTCCGGATACCGGTGTGGTTTGCTATGGCGATTTTGAAGGTCAGCAAGTGCTTGGACTACGCATGAATTTTTCCAAACGCTGGATTACCCTTGCTCCCATTGCCACCGTGATTGGACTGGCTTTTAAGCTGTATGATCCCGACGGATTGCTAGGTGATAAAAGCAAAATGGACTATGGCATTACCTGTGCCCTGATTCCTGCCAGTCACGAGGGCGTAAAAGTGGGAGCACGACACAATCCCGGCTCTCCTTTCATGAACGGAACAGTAGATGGCAAGGATGTGTTCATTCCCCTGGACTGGATTATTGGCGGTGCTGAAAATATTGGTAAAGGCTGGCGCATGTTGATGGAATGTCTGGCCGTCGGTCGTGGTATTTCTTTACCTGCATTATCGACCGCTGCAAGTGAAATGACATATTTGACCGTAGGAGCATTTGCCAAAATCCGTCAGCAATTCAAAATTTCAGTCGGTAAATTTGAAGGCGTGCAGGAAGCGACCAGTGATATTGCCAGTGATACTTATATGCTGGAAGCTTTCCGTTATTTGGTTACCTGTGGTTTGAACCAAGGAGGTAAGCCAGCAGTAATGACCGCAATGGCCAAATACTATGCCACTGAAACCATGCGCCGCGTCGTCAATCACGGGATGGATGTAGTGGGTGGTCGTGCCATTCAAATGGGACCACGCAACTTCTTAGCTCTTTACTATCAAGCTATTCCAGTCTCGATTACGGTTGAAGGCGCCAATATCCTTAGTCGTTCTTTAATGATTTTTGGTCAAGGTTCGATGCGTTGTCATCCTTATCTGTTTGAGGAATTGCAACTGCTGCAAGCCAAGGATAAAGAATCTGCCTTAGCTACCTTTAACGATATGCTGTTCAAACATTTAGGCTATACCTTTAACCGGACTGCACGCGCATTTGCTTATGGCTATGTGGGTGGCTCATCTGATGCACCAAAAAGTGTGGATGACTTTACTCGCCCCTACTACAAGATTATTAACCGTTTAAGTACTAACTTTTCGCTAACTGCCGATATGTGTTTAGGTTTGCTTGCCGGTGATATTAAACGCAAAGAAATGCTTTCGGGACGACTGGCAGACATACATGCCAATCTGTTTATAAGCACGGCCATTCTTAAATATTATGAACATGGCAAAAAAACTGAAGCTGAACAGATTCATGCCAAACTGGCCCTGGAAAAATCCCTGTTTAATGCGCAAGAAGCTTTTTATGGTCTCGTCGATAACTTCCCTGTCGGCTTTGCGGCGGGCTTAGTCAAATTCATCTGCTTCCCGCTTGGCCGCCCTGTGAGCAAACCAAGCGATGCGTTGAAACAACAGGCTGGCGAGATCATTATGCAGGACAATGCTTTCCGCGATGAACTGAAAAAACACGTGTTCTATAACACAGCAGAAGATGATGTTACAGGCCGTATGGAATCGACCTTTAACATGTTGCTTGAGTTAGAACCGCTTTGGGATAAGTTCAAGAAAGCCGAATCTAAAGGGAAATTTAAAGGTTTAACTTTTGATGAACGTATTAGCAATGCGGTTGAGACAGGTTTTATTACTCAACAGGAAGCCTCCAGTCTACTGAGCTATAATGCCAAACGTTACGACAGTATGCTGACCGACGTTTTTGATTCTGAGCTTGATCAGACTTTGGAACTGGAAAATCCTTATAATGATGAGGAAGAGTCCGCGCCTATGCCTGATCCAAAACAGCAAGAACCATTATCTCCATAAAAATTTTAGAAATAAAAAACGGCTTGTTGAGGCCGTTTTTTTATAGTTACCATTCTAGTAAGTTACTGAATCTGAGTATTCAAACTTTATCGAAGTTTAGTTATGATCTTTTCAGTCATAATTACCTATAAGAAAGATGAGCTGTGTCTAATAAACAAAATATTAATGAAATAGCCTTATCAACTGCAGAAAATATTGCTGATGAGTTAATTTTTAAATCAGCAACAACATTCGTTGAAGATTTAGCTAAATCAGTTCCTGTTGCTTCAGTAGTGCTAGGATTAACAAAAGCGATATCCAACTATAAGACTGCAAAAGATCAACGCCAATTATTAGCTTTTATTCAAGAAGCTCAAAATACTGATCGAGGCTTTATAGAAAAATTCTTTAAAGATAAAAACAATACTGAATTAGGTTTTGAAATTCTAGGAATTCTTGATCAAACTTATTTAGAAAAACAAGCTAAGATGATTGCTCGCTCCACTAAACTATTTAAGGATCAAATAATTTCAAAGCAACAATTTGATCAATATACTTATATAGTTACTAAGCTAAATAATCATCTTATAAACCTTTTACAGGAACTCTATTCCCTAAAAACTAATAAAGAATATCCAGAATTTGAGTTTGATATTTCTAATCCCAATATGGAATTGGTTAGTTTTCAATTTTTAATAGAAGTTGAATCCCCATTAGTACTTGATGGTAAAACAAAAATTGCTCGATATAAACGTACAGATGAGTTTTGTAATTTTTATGAAA
>DKLL01000034.1 GCA_002455755.1 Acinetobacter sp. UBA6641 | reverse complement strand
TTTTAGCCACATGAGCAAAAAACAAAGTGCCGCTTTGTTTGCAGCGCAAGGCGCAGCTCGGGGCTAGAGTATTTTTTGACGCTACGTCGTTGTGAACTACGCATTTAGAATGACTAAATTTTGTAGTTCACGCATAGTATCCTTAAAAAAATACTCGCAGTCGTAAACATAGACGAATTGTCAACAGCCCCTAAATAAAAAAGCCACCTAAAAGGTGGCTTCTTCATATTCAGCAGAGCTGAAACAACAATTAACCTAGTTTCTTAGAAACATAGTCAATAGCCGATTGAACAGTTGTGATTTCGTTAGAATCTTCATCAGGGATAGTGATGTCAAAATCATTTTCGAAAGACATAACAAGCTCAACTAAGTCCAAAGAGTCAGCACCTAAGTCATCCATGAAAGATGCTTCGTTTTTGATTTCTTCAGCTTTAAGACCAAGTTGTTCTGCAACCGCTTGTTTGATACGTAGTTCGATATCGCTCACAGGAATTCTCCTCATTGCTTGTGGCGTTTTTAATGCCGTTAGTTTAATTGAATATATAATTTTTGCAAAGTTTATACTTGAGCTTAGCTCATGTATAAACCACCATTTACATGTAAAACAGTACCAGTGATATAGCTTGCTTTTTCGCTCGCTAAAAAACTCACGGCATGTGCGATATCTTGCGGATCACCTAAACGGTTCAATGCCACTTGATCACTCATTTTCTTGCGAATCTCTTCGCTTAATTGTTCAGTCATTTCTGTCGCAATAAAGCCGGGTGCCACAGCATTTACGGTAATTTGGCGGCTGCCCATTTCTTTTGCAAGGCTACGACCAAATGCTTCGATGCCTGCTTTGGCAGCAGAATAGTTGGCTTGGCCCGGGTTTGCAAAGTGCGCCACGACAGAACTGATGTTGATAATGCGGCCGAAACGGGCTTTGGTCATGCCTTTTAAAACACGCTTAGACAGGCGGTATACGGCTTTCAAATGGATATTGAGAATGTCATCCCAGTCATCTTCAGACATACGAAGTAACAAATTATCTTTGGTAATGCCGGCATTATTTACCAATACCAGAACAGGACCATATTTTTGTTCAATATCTGTAACTAACGCGTCAATGGCAGTCGCATCACGCACATCCAGCACTGCACCAGCACCATTTTCAGCAAAACTTGCAGATAATTTTTCTGCCCCTGCTTCGCTGGTTGCTGTACCTACGACAAAATAACCGTCTTGAATCAATTGCTGAGCGATTGCTGCACCAATCCCTCTGCTCGCGCCTGTCACTAATGCGACTTTGCGTTCCTGTGTCATGCAATTTTTCCTTCAGCCACTAAAATGGCGCTAAGCGCATCTTCCATACGACTCTTGCTGTCGAGTGGAAATGCTTTTTCGATATTTGGTAAACGCTTCGCAAGGTTAGCCAGTACATTACCCGGACCACATTCCACTACATATTGCACTCCCTGATCTTGAAGGAACTGCATGGTCTTGGTCCATTGCACGGATTGATACAATTGTGCAGTCAATGCCTGACGTAATCCTGCTACATCTGTCGCGATTTCCGCGTTGACATTTTGTATTACAGGAATGCCAGGTAGCTCAATGGCAGTTTGTTCCAAAGCTTGTGCAAATTTGTCAGCAGCCGGTTTCATCAGTGAACAATGCGATGGCACAGACACCGGTAATGCAATTGCTTTACCTGATTGCTCTTTTGCAGCAGCCATTACCGCTTCTACCGCTGCTTTATCACCAGCAATGACCACCTGGCCTTGTGCATTGAAATTGGCTGCTTCTACGCTGCCTTGCCCCGCAGCACTGACTTGCGCGCAAAGCTCGATCACTTGAGCATCATCAAAACCTAAGATAGCCGCCATTGCACCCTGACCTTGAGGAACAGCGTCTTGCATCAGTTTGCCACGTAAATTTACCAGTTTCACCGCATCGCCCAGACTCATTGCCCCGGCAGCAACCAGTGCGCTGTATTCACCGAGTGAGTGTCCTGCAAGATATTTTGGTGCTACCCCACCCAGCTCCAACCACACACGCCAAAGCGCAATACTTGCAGTCAGCAATACTGGCTGGGTAAATTCAGTCTGATTCAAACCTTCGCCGCTTTGCGCGATCTGCCACAGGTCAAAACCTACTGCTGCCGATGCTTCTGCAAAAGTTTCTGTCACGCTACTAAACTGTTCAGCCAAATCTGCGAGCATACCGACTTTTTGTGAGCCCTGACCCGGAAATACAAATGCTGTTTTTGTTGCCTGAGCGACTTGCTCGAGTTGTTTAGCAGACATAAAAAAATCCTTTAATGAAGTGCTGTTGTTATTCAACAACCGGTTAAATAACCAACACACACTTATGTAAGCTTATTTACGGAATGGAATTTAACACTTAATTTTTGTTTTGGTAATTGCCAAATACAACAAAAAGAAGCCATAAAAAAAGGGAGCTTAACGCTCCCATTTTTTCTACTAAGCTTGACGCTTAATACATCATCAATTATTCAGCAGATGCTTTAGCGAATAATTGGCGACCACGGTAGATACCATCTTTAGATACGTGGTGACGACGGTGAGTCTCGCCAGTAGCTTGGTCTACAGTTAATGCATTCTCGGTTAAAGCGTCATGTGAACGGCGCATGTCACGGCGAGAGCGACTTTTACGGTTTTGCTGAACGGCCATGATGGCTCCTTACAAAGATCGAAAAAATGGATCAGAACAAATTCAGTTGTCTTATACTTAACAGTATAACACAAAAATTAGTTAAGTTTACCCTTCAAACTTGCCAAAACACCAAACGGGTTATCCCGTTTTTCTTCGACAATGTCATCAGTGGCAGGTTGATGCTTATGCTCACAAACGTCATGCTTGGGAGACAAAGGCACCAGCAATAACAATTCATCTTCTATCAGAGAAAGTAAATCAGCCGTCGCAGGCGCATCATAGCTACCTTTTGTCGTTGCTTCACTTTCACCTAAGACGATGAAATCAGCATCCTCATCCAAGCGCTCTATCAGTGATTCATCATCCACAAGCGCTAAATGAAAGTCTGAAACGAGAGGAATTTCAACAGGATTCAGACAACGCTGACATTCCATTGGTACTTTCGCTTCAACATGACCATCTAACCATACGATACGATGATACGCATCCATTGATAGCTTACAGTCTATGTTAATCAATTGATCATCAATTGATCCAACAGCTTCACGGGAAATACGAACTAAGCGAGACAATGGCAGGGTACCTGACCATGTAAAGCCTTGTTCAGCCCATTTAAACGGCTCAATCTGTGCCGGAAAGGTATTTGCTGACATAATTAAGGCGGCAATTCTACAAATTCATCGGTACTCTGTCAAAGATTAAGATACAATTTTGTACTTATTTAGACAGATCAATTGGGTAATACAAGTCATGCATCAGTTGCAGCCGCAACCTGAAGTCACCACTTCATTACAGTTAACCACTTATTTAACCTCAAATTCTGCTGTTTATATAGACCCTGTGCAACGCTCACCCTGGGCCAGTTTGCAAACAGAAGTTCAACAAGTAGATTGGCTTATACTACACTTTAATCACTGGTTTTCCCACTTAAATGTGAGTTTAGTCAAAGGTGGCTTTGAACCTGAATATTTTCCGGCAACGGAAGATGCCCCTGCCCGTATTCAATTTGCCCATGGCTTCTTTAATAGTGCTTTGCATGAAATCAGTCACTGGACTATTGCCGGCGACAAAAGACGTCTATTACCCGATTTAGGCTATTGGTATGCTCCGGATGGACGCAGTGCAGAACAGCAGGCTTTGTTTGAACAGGTTGAGATTAAGCCGCAGGCAATTGAATGGATGTTTGCCCAGGCTTTTGGCCGTAAATTTCGGGTGTCTCTGGATAACCTGACCGGAGATGGCGGAGATGGTGCCATATTCAAAGACAATGTCTTTGCCCAGGTTCAGCAATATTTTAAGGGTGAAGCCAAGCTGCCACGTGATGCTGCCCATTTTATTGCCTGTATCTGTGCCTGTACCCGGGGTGGCAAAACATTACAAAGTGATGAATTTCAACGATACCTGCTGGATTAAATTACACAAAATCATCAAACCCTGATTGCAAGACTTTGTAAAATCAACAGATAATGCTTAATAACAAGTCGGGAGAGAAGAAATATGCTGCATTTAAGAGTACATCCTGATAATCCTCAACCACGTTTAATCAGCCAAGCGGTAGAACGTATTCGCGCAGGCGATGTGGTGGTTTACCCAACCGATGCGGCCTATGCGATTGGTTGTCAGATCGGAAATAAAAATGCCATGGAACGGATTGCCCAGATTCGTGGTCTTGGTCCAAAGCATCAATATGCCATTATTTGTTGTGACTTATCCGATATTGCCACTTATGCCAAAGTGGACAATGCCATGTATCGTCTGCTTAAAAACAATACCCCGGCAATCACCACTTTTATTCTGCCTGCGACCAGTGAAGTGCCTAAGCGACTGATGCATCCAAAAAAGAAAACCATTGGATTACGTATTCCGAGCAACCCGATTTGTCGCATGTTATTAAAGGAACTGGATGAACCGCTATTAACCAGTACGCTGATTCTTCCCAATCATGCAGAGCCTTTAGATGATCCGTATGATATTGAAATGGAACTGGGCAAACGTATTGATGTGTTTATTGATGGTGGATTAGGCACTTTAAGTACCACCAGTATTGTCGATTTATCTGGTGAACATCCGGAAGTGATTCGTCATGGCGCAGGTGATGTCAGTGCATTTGAATTCATGCTTCATCAAGTCTTAGGAAAAGAAAAACGGAAAGAGGTGGAATGGACTTATTTCAAGTATTGCTCAATCTTGATCAGTTCTCGGAAGAGGATACCCTATATGTGCAGTTGCCCTGGACTTTAGAATCTGAAGTTCAAGTGATTTTTAGTCCTGAGGAGGAGCGCAAAATAATAAAAACTGACAATCAGCTGTTTGAGTATTTTCTTGACGTTTCCAAGGTAGATGCTCTACTTGTTCAACTTTCTCATCATAATTTATGTCTCAGAGATCAGTGCCAGCACATTATTGAGTTCGCAATAAATATCAGGCAACTAAAATAAGTTGATCAACAGCAGTGATTCAATCAACCATAAATTCTTTTAAGCGTATCTTTTGCTGCCCATCCAGATCAAAATTATCGGTGTTTAGCCAGGCCAGATAGGCCTTTTCCAGTTTAGGCCACTCTTGATCCAGAATTGAAAACCAGGCGGTATTGCGGTTACGGCCTTTGGCTATACGGTCTTGTCGAAAAGTGCCTTCATGCTGAAAACCAAAGCGTAAGGCTGCCCGTTTAGACGGCAGATTTAAATCATCACACTTCCATTCCACACGGCGAAAGCCCTGCTCAAAACAGGCTTTCAATAATAGATAGATGACTTCTGTCGAAGCTGTAGACTGCTTCATTTTGTAGGAAAAATAAATATTGCCGATTTCAATGACATGATCTGCAGATCGCTGATTCAGCAAGCCCACCCATCCGACAATTGCATGATTGACCTCGACCAGATAATGGATTGAATTTTTGAAATTAAAATTATTTTCAAGAGCAGCCCGCAATTCATCTGCACTTTCAAAACCTGCATAAGACAAATAAGTCCAGCAGCTAAGATCAACCTCGCTATTGACACATTGCCAAACTTGCTGCATCCGATTCGGGTCAAGTATTGCTGAGGACAGTACCTGCAAGGTGGCATGTTTTCCATACAGGGTTTCCGCTAAAAAACAGATAGGTAAAGGATTAGACAGCGGAAGTCCAACAAACTGACCATATTCATTTTCTTGTACTTCTAAATTATCTTTCATGACAGATTAGATTTCTTTTTACTGGCTTTAATATTGCCCAAAAACTTTGTGTTATTCCATTCCGAACTTTCTTTAATTTTATTAAGTATATAAGGTTGGGGATATGGCCAGCTTTGTCCATAACAATTTAAATATTAGATCAAATAGATTGGTCTAAAAAATCAAAATCATACAAAACCAGTCCATTTCACATAATCAAGCCGCTCAAAAACCTTACTTAATTTCAGGTTTTTTTGTATTTGATCACTTAACTAATTTATTTGAAGTCAAATTTCCATTACACTAGCGCTGACTAATTACGTGCTTTTTCTTTCGATGTGAGATCGAAGCAAAAGCATCATCCTGCATGCCTTTGAAAATTCGCGTGGCCTAAAACTGCAATGAATCAACCAATCCATGATCCTATGGAGCCAAGCTCACCTATCCGTGTGATGGATGAGTGGCAAGAATCGATTCCAGAGGATTTATATATTCCTCCTGCTGCATTTGAAATTCTGCTAGAGCATTTCGAAGGTCCACTCGACTTCCTGATTTACCTGATTCAAAAAAGCGGTTTCGACTTATTGCGACTCGATATCGCTCCAATTGCGGCTCAATATCTATCTTATATGGATGCCATGAAGTCGCTGAATATTGAACTGACAGCAGATTATATGGTGATGGCCNNAAGTCGTTGAATATTGAGCTGACGGCAGATTATATGGTCATGGCAGCCTTATTGGCCGACCTGAAATCACGACTGTTGCTGCCAAAGCCAAGTGCAAGCATTAGTGTTGAAAAAGATCCGAAACAGGAACTGATTGACCGGCTGGAAACTTATTTACGGGTCAAACAGGCGGCTGAACGTTTAGGTCAAATGCCCGTACTGGAACGTGATACTTTTCCGGCCAATATCAGTCTGGGTCAGGTGGTACAAAGCAATGAAGGTTATGATATTGGCTTGCTACGCGATGCCCTGTTTTGCGTGTTTAATCGACCAGAACCGATCACCCACCAAATTCAGCAAGAGCCGGTGTTGCTTGAAGAACGTATTGCCTTTATTGAAAGCCGCTTACGCTCAGGTGAAATTTTACATTTTGAAGCGTTACTCAGACCCAGCCAGGGGCGCATGGGCATGGTAGTTACATTTATGGCCATTTTAGAACTCACCAGGCAACAAAAAGTCACGATTATTGCCACCGGTATTGAAGCGCCACTTGCGATTCAAGGAGTAGCTATATAATGGATCATCAAGCCACATCTCTCTCTGTTGCCGAGAATCAACATGAAGTGCTGATGCAACTGGAAGCCATTATTTTTGCCAGTGAAACAGCAGTTTCGCTTGCACGTTTGAAAGAAGCGTTCCAAAATCAATATACTAAACAGGAATTGCGTCAGCTATTACAGCAACTCGCCATGCTACAACATGGCCGGTCGATCGAACTGGTCGAAACCGCACAAGGTTTCCGTTTTCAGGTTCGTGCTAAATATCGCAATATCATTACTCAAGTTTGGCCAGAGCGACCAACTCGCCTGTCGCCAACCCTGCTCGAAACCCTTGCTGTGATTGCTTATCATCAACCAGTAACCCGAGCAGATATTGAACAAATTCGTGGAGTTTCAAACAATAGTCAGATTCTTCGATCATTGTTTGACTGGAACTGGATTAAAGAGTCCGGTTTTAGAGAGCTACCGGGAAGACCCGCGTTGTTAGTTACAACGCCACAATTTTTAAATGCTTTTGGCCTGGCGTCTTTAGGTCAATTGCCTCCCCTGCAGGATGCCAAGGAAGCTTTTATGGCGCTCGATGCTCACGCAGCGAAGTCGTAAATAGGTGAACTGTTGATGATAATTTCTAAGGTTATGCTGTCATGAGTGAAAAATTACAAAAGGTGCTTGCACGCGTAGGTTTGGGTTCTCGCCGTTATATGGAAGAAGTCATTGCCGCTGGTCGCGTAAGTATCAATGGACGCGTTGCCCAAGTGGGTGAACGTATTGAACCGGGTGATGAGCTTCGCATCGATGGTCGTAAAGTCCAATTCCAGATTGAAGACGAAATTCGTCGTCGTGTTCTGATTTACTATAAACCAGAAGGTGAAATTTGCTCACGCAATGACCCTGAACAACGTCCAACCGTATTCGAGCAACTGCCTGCTATCGCTAACGATCGCTGGGTTATGGTCGGCCGTCTGGACATTAACTCAACCGGTCTTTTACTGTTCACGAACGATGGTGAATTGGCCAACCGCTTAATGCACCCATCCAATGAAATTGAACGTGAATATGCTGTTCGCGTGATGGGTGAAGTAACGCCACAAATCAAAAACAACATGCTTAAAGGCGTGGTTTTAGATGATGGTCCGGCAAAATTTGAATCATTCTCTGAAATTGGTGGTGACGGTATCAACCGTTGGTATCAAGTTGTGGTAAAAGAAGGCCGTAACCGCGAAGTGCGACGTATTTTCGAATCACAAGGTTTGAAAGTCAGCCGCTTGCNNTTTGGTATGGCAAAACGTCGTACCGAGCGCATGCAGGAAAAACCAATGGCAGCACGTCGTGGCGGTTACTTACGCCAGCAGCGCCGTGATAGCGAAGACGGTGAAAACCAGAGCCCAATGGCCTATGCACAGCGTGATCGCCGTGAAAACCAGAATGGTCATGCGCAACGTCGTGACAATACTGGCAATAGTTATGCCCGTCGTGACGGCAATAGCAATGGTTTTGCTCAACGCGGTGAGCGTCGCCAAGACAGCAACCAAAACACTTATGCTCAACGTGAAGCACGTCAAGGCAACAGTAATAGCTATGCACAGCGTGAAAACCGTTCTGACAACTTTGGCAATCAAGCTACCTATGGTCAACGCGAACGTCGTGATGAAAACGCACCACGTAAACCCTTTGGCAGCAAAAGCTTCAAGAAATTTTAATTTTTAAAAGCTTTGCTTGCTAGGCAAAAGCCATTCGATTGAGTCAATGCCAGTCAGTTAAGAAATT
>DKLL01000273.1 GCA_002455755.1 Acinetobacter sp. UBA6641 | reverse complement strand
TATCGTGGTTATGATGTGCAGGATCTGGCAGAAAATTGCCAGTTTGAAGAAGTGGCTTATCTGATTTTCTTTGGTGAATTACCAACGACTGAACAGCTTGCTGCGTATAAGGCCAAATTGAAATCTTTACGTCAGCTTCCACAAGCATTGAAAGAAGTTTTAGAGCGCATTCCTGCGGATTCACATCCAATGGATGTAATGCGTACCGGCGTTTCTATGCTCGGCAACCTTGAAACTGAAAAATCTTTTGATCAGCAGCAGGATGTTGCCGACCGTATTTTGGCGNNGATATGCATTCATGTATTACTGGCGCGATTGGTTCACTACGTGGTCCATTACACGGCGGTGCCAATGAAGCAGCCATGGAAATGATTGAAAACTGGACTTCTCCTGAAGAAGCCGAACGCGAAATGCTGGGCAAGCTGGAGCGTAAAGAAAAGATCATGGGCTTTGGTCATGCCATCTATAAAGACAATGATCCGCGTAATGGCATCATCAAAATCTGGTCTGAGCGTCTGGCTAAAGATGTTGGTGATACCGTGCTTTATCCTGTATCGGTACGCTGTGAAGAAGTGATGTGGCGCGAGAAAAAACTGTTCTGTAATGCAGACTTCTTCCACGCATCTGCTTACCATTTCATGGGAATTGCAACCAAACTGTTCACGCCAATCTTTGTGATGAGCCGTGTAACAGGCTGGGCAGCACATGTGATGGAACAGCGTGCAGACAACCGTATTATCCGTCCAAGCGCGGATTATACCGGTCCTGAGCTGCGTAAAGTGGTTCCGATTGCAGAGCGTACCGCAGCTTAAAGCAAAATATTCATAAAGCCTCTTCGGAGGCTTTATTTTTTTGGTTTTTATTTTTTGAGTGTGAGTAACACAGGATCTTCAATGGTATAACCGGTTTCAAAAGGAATACCCAGATATTTAACCACCACTAGAATTTTCTGTTGCTGAGGAATTTGATAGGCTTGAGAGATATTTAGTCCTTGGCGATAATCAATCGCCTGATGGATTTGGCTTTTCAGGCTTTTACTGCTGAGTTGGTATGTGTAGGTATATCTCGGAATATATTGTTTAGGGTCATACCAGGATTTCTCTTTAGAGGTGATTTTCTTTAACACCTGAATTTTGATGCTTGATTTGGGTAGTGGTGCAAGAGGGTTAAGCCGCTTTTTAATTTTTGCTATTTCCTGATCGAACTGCCGACTATCTTGGTCATAATNNTCATAGCCCAATACTTCAATATTTTGAGGGCCGCCTACGGTTGCAAAACAGGTGCAGGGCAGCAGTATCAGGCTAAATGTGAAAGTTTTACTGTTAAATATGCTTAAATTCCCTGAATCAGTTTAGTGATTTCATCTGCAATATATTGAGTTAAAATATCAAGGCGTTTTAATGGTGTGCCCTCAATAAAATATTGAGAGTTGTGTATTTGATTTAAATATAAAATTGAGGTGAAAAATGTGCCTTCAGGTTTATTTTCTGTTGCACTGCCACCTGGTTTGAGTAAACCGGTGCAAGCAATAATAATATCGGCTTGCGTAAAGAGTTTTTTTCCTTGCCTTGCCATTGCTTCCGTAACTTCAGCAGATTCGGCGGTATATTTTTCTATCAGTTCAGCATCAATATGCAGGATATCAATCTTGATGGAAGGGTCATAACTGACCAGTCCACCCAATAAAATCTCGGCGCCACTGTTTTTGCAAATAGAAAACTGACTGGAAAGATAGCCCGAGCTGGCACTTTCGATAAAAGCAATTTTTAGCTGATGTGTTTCGAGTAAATCACAACATTGTTTTAGCATGGGTTAGTTTTTTTATAAAATTTCGAATAGTTTAGCTTAAAACTAGCCTTGTTAAGAGATCTAAAATGAGAGTTCGATATTCATTGGCTATATCATGGATTTTCTTTATTTCGAATGATTGCTATGTGCGTTGAGTTATCGGGCAAGTATTGGCTTTGATTTTATTTAAGTTATTGTATATAAATATATTTTTATAAAGGTTGTAATTTATATCATGTGATTTTGATAGGGTTGATGTGGTGGAAATTTTTAAATTCATTAAAAGTTTTAATACAGTGAATAGTTATTTATATCGACTCTAATTTTAGTTTTTTGGTCGTATATTTTTATTATGTTAAGCCTGGTTAATGAATAAAAGTTATTGTAATCGTCTTTGTGAATTGTATTGATAAATACCAAGCGCGCTGAAAATTGAAGCTGGGTTTTGGTTAAAAAGTTATTATGATGTATCTCGATTAGAGAATAAAAAAACCCAGTGCTTTCACTGGGTTTTTTGCATAGACGAAAATAAAACTTATTGATCCAGTGCAGGAGTTGCAGCGGCAATGGCGGCAGCAACAGCATCATCTTCAGATTGTGCTTCACTGTTTGACTTGGCTGAGGCTTCCGGAACTGGTTTTGGTTCAGCTTTTGGTGCTTCAGGTTTAGGTGTTACTGGCTTTGGTTCAGCTTTTGGTACTTCAGCAGCATTTTGTTGAGGTACTTCACGACGGACTACAGTAGTGGTATTTGCTGTTTCTTCGCGTTCAATTTCTACTTGGGCTTCGCTATTTTCAGCAGCTTCCAAAGGTACGGCTTCTGCTGGCTGATTCACTTGTTCAGTTTGTTGAGTGGTTTCAACCTGTTCTTGCTCATCTTCATTCGGAGTTTCTTTTTTTACACACGCTGTTAAAAATAAACTAGTTGCAATTGCACCACAAAGTAAAAGTTTTTTATTCATAATCGCACAAAATAAAGCATTAATTGGATGTTGCCATTATAACAGCAAATGCGAAGATAAAAATCCTATCAAGTTGCTCTAATTTTTTATCGGAAATGCTGATAGAATAACCAATTGTTTATTGTTCTATGAATTGATGCGGAATGACTTTGCTTTATTGGTACAAGGTAAAGTAAAATTGCGCAACATTGCAGGCCGATTTAGGCTCGATTGTACGAGAAACCCAATGACCCATTTTATTTTCGTGACTGGTGGTGTAGTTTCATCACTAGGTAAAGGTATTTCAGCTGCTTCAGTTGCTGCACTTTTAGAAGCCCGTGGTTTAAAAGTAACCATGGTCAAAATGGATCCATACATTAATGTCGATCCAGGGACAATGAGCCCATTCCAACACGGTGAAGTTTTTGTCACAGAGGATGGTGCTGAAACTGATTTAGACTTGGGTTATTACGAACGTTTCTTACGTCGTGCGAAAATGACCAAACTGAATAACTTCACATCAGGTCGTGTTTATCAGGACGTTTTAAATAAAGAACGTCGTGGGGACTACCTTGGCGGTACAGTTCAGGTTATTCCGCATATTACTGACAACATTAAAGAACGTGTACTTCGCGCAGGCGAAGGCTATGATGTTGCCATTGTTGAAATTGGCGGTACAGTAGGTGACATTGAATCTCTCCCATTCATGGAATCTGTACGTCAGTTGATGGTAGAGCTTGGTCATAAACGCACAATGCTCATGCACTTGACCTTGCTTCCATATATCAAGTCAGCAGCAGAACTCAAAACCAAACCGACTCAGCACTCCGTGAAAGAGTTGCTATCTATTGGTATTCAGCCAGACATCCTGATCTGCCGTACCGAACATGATGTGGATGCCGATACGACCCGTAAAATTGCACTATTCACCAACGTTGAAGCACGTGCGGTTGTGGTCTGTAAAGATGCACGTTCCATTTATCAAATTCCACGTACATTCTACGAACAAAATGTGGATGATTTGATCTGTGAACGTTTTGGTTACAACGACCTTCCAGAAGCTGATCTTTCAGACTGGGACAATGTGGTTGAAGCATTATTAAATCCTGAATATACCGTTCGTGTAGCAATGGTGGGTAAATATGTTGAACTTCCAGATGCCTACAAATCTGTAAACGAAGCACTTTTACATGCTGGGGTTAAAAACCGCGTTAAAGTTCAAATTGACTACGTCAATGCTGAAGATCTTGAAAGCCAAGATGTGAATGAAGCGCTTAAAGATGCAGATGCCATTCTGGTTCCGGGCGGTTTTGGTGAGCGTGGCACTGAAGGCAAAATGCTGGCAATCAAATATGCACGTGAAAATGGCGTACCTTTCCTCGGTATTTGCCTGGGTATGCAGCTTGCAGTGATCGAATACGCGCGTAACGTAGCGGGTATCACTGATGCGTCTTCAACAGAATTCAACCGTTCAACCAAATCACCATTGATTGGTCTGATTACTGAATGGTTAGATGAGCGGGGTGAAGTTCAACAGCGTTCTGTCGATTCAGACCTTGGTGGCACCATGCGTCTAGGTGCGCAAAAATCTGAACTGGTTGCAGGTACAAAAACTGCAGAAGTGTATGGTTCGAATGAAATTATCGAACGCCACCGTCACCGTTACGAAATGAACAACCGTTATATCCCAGTGCTAGAAGAAAAAGGTATGAAGATTTCTGGTTATTCACCAGTACAACACTTGGTAGAAACAGTTGAAATTCCTCAACATCCTTGGTTTATTGCTGTACAATTCCATCCGGAATTTACAAGTTCACCACGTGATGGTCATCCATTGTTTGCCAGCTTTATTGATGCTGCGAAAAAACAGTATCAAAAAACCAAATAATCGGTGCGTAGGACACAACTAGGGAAGTTTAAATGTCGCAATTAAAACCACAAGAAATTGTACGTTTAGGCGATATACAAATGGCAAATCACTTGCCATTTGTATTATTCGGCGGAATGAATGTACTTGAGTCAAAAGACCTTGCCTTTGAAATTGCAGAAACTTATGTGGATATCTGCAAACGTCTGGACATTCCTTACGTGTTTAAAGCAAGTTTTGATAAAGCCAACCGTTCAAGCTTGAACTCTTTTCGTGGCCCAGGCTTGGAAAAAGGTATCGAGTGGTTAGCGGACATTAAAAAACACTTCAATGTACCCATCATTACCGATGTACATGAGCCTTATCAGGCTGCGCCTGTTGCTGAAGTGGCTGATATTATCCAGCTTCCAGCATTCTTGAGCCGTCAGACTGACCTGGTGGAAGCCATGGCAAAAACGGATGCCATCATCAACATTAAAAAAGCCCAGTTCCTTGCTCCACATGAAATGCGCCATATTTTGCATAAGTGTCTGGAAGCGGGGAATGACAAGCTGATTCTTTGTGAGCGTGGCTCTGCATTTGGCTATAACAACCTGGTTGTAGACATGCTGGGCTTCGACATCATGAAAGAAATGAATGTGCCTGTATTCTTTGATGTGACCCACGCGCTGCAAACACCGGGCGGTCGTGCTGATTCTGCGGGCGGTCGCCGTGCGCAAATTACAACGCTTGCGCGTGCAGGTATGGCAACCGGTCTTGCAGGTCTGTTCCTNNGAAGCTCATCCAGATCCTGAACATGCTAAATGTGATGGTCCTTGCGCACTGCGTATGTCGCAACTTGAGCCTTTCCTGGCGCAGCTGAAAGAATTGGATACCTTGGTCAAAGGTTTCGAAAAGCTAGATACACATTAATTCAATACACATTGATGCGTCTTTTTTGACGCATCATTTTTATTAATCAACTGAGGAATAGTTCATGAGTCAAATCGTTGACATTCGTGCACGTGAAATTTTGGACTCTCGTGGTAACCCAACCATCGAAGCGGACGTTATCTTAGCATCTGGCGTAGTTGGCCGTGCATGTGCACCATCTGGTGCTTCAACTGGTTCTCGTGAAGCTTTAGAACTTCGTGATGGCGACAAGGCACGTTACCTGGGTAAAGGTGTTAAAACTGCGGTTAATAACGTAAACACTTTAATCCGTGAAGCTTTGGTTGGTAAATCAGTATTCGAACAAAAAGACATTGATAACACGATGATCGCGCTTGACGGTACTGAAAACAAAGAAAAACTAGGTGCAAACGCAACTTTGGCAGTATCTTTGGCCGCTGCGCGTGCTGCTGCTGACGAAAAGAAAATTCCTCTTTTCCAATACATCGCAGATCTTCGCGGTCAAACGATTTTAACGATGCCTGTACCAATGATGAACATCATCAATGGTGGTTCACATGCAGACAACAACGTCGATATTCAAGAATTCATGATTGAACCAGTAGGCTTCACTTCATTCTCTGAAGCGCTACGTGCCGGTGCTGAAATCTTCCATTCACTTAAATCAGTTTTAAACAAAAAAGGTTTAAACACTGCAGTTGGTGATGAAGGTGGTTTTGCGCCGAACTTGCGTTCAAACGAAGAAGCAATCACGGTTATTCTTGAAGCAATTGGTCAAACTGGCTACAAAGCAGGTTCTGACATCATGCTTGCGCTGGATTGTGCATCTTCAGAATTCTACAAAAATGGTCAGTACATTCTTGCGGGCGAAGGCAACAAAGCATTCACAAGCAACCAGTTCTCTGATTATTTAGCAGGTCTGGTGAACCAGTACCCAATTATCTCGATTGAAGATGGTTTGGACGAATCTGACTGGGAAGGCTGGTCTTACCTGACTTCTATCCTTGGCGACAAGATCCAGTTGGTAGGCGATGACTTGTTCGTAACGAATCCGAAAATCCTACAACGTGGTATTAATGAGAAAGTCGGTAACTCGATCTTAATCAAATATAATCAAATCGGTACCTTGACTGAAACTTTAGATGCGATCTATCTTGCGAAAGAAAATGGTTACTCTACTGTAATTTCACACCGTTCAGGCGAAACTGAAGATTCGACTATTGCGGATCTTGCAGTAGGTACAGCAGCAGGTCAAATCAAGACCGGTTCACTTTGCCGTTCTGACCGTGTAGCAAAATATAATCAATTACTTCGTATTGAAGAATTGACTAAAGCTGCTTATCGCGGTAAAGCTGAGTTCAAAGGTTTGAATTAAGCGACTGAATGCTATTTATGTTAAATGTATTCGACTCTAAGATGAGTAAAGTATTATTGGGCCTTGCGATCATTTTGATCGCAGGGTTTCAGTACTTGTTCTGGTTTGGTGAAGGGGGGTATCACGACCATCAAAAACTGGCCCAAAAAATCCAGCAACAAACAGAATTAAATACCGAACTTAAAGAACGTAACCGGGTTCTGGCTGCTGAAGTCTATGACTTGAAAAATGGTATTGAAGCCATTGAAGAGCATGCACGTTTAGACCTGGGCTTGATCAAGCCACATGAAACTTTTGTGC
Source organism: Acinetobacter sp. UBA6641 (assembly GCA_002455755.1). Taxonomy (GTDB): domain Bacteria; phylum Pseudomonadota; class Gammaproteobacteria; order Pseudomonadales; family Moraxellaceae; genus Acinetobacter. Next base: position 742 of record DKLL01000273.1, on the reverse strand, counting down.
AAATGAGCACGATTGGTACGCATTATAAACCGATTTATATTGATNNACCATTGGTACACACTATAAACCGATTTATATTGATCCAAATGCCAAAGTTGATTTAAGAACCAATGAAAACGAAACTGGAGCACCCGTAGAAAGTGCACCATAAAATTTGGGCAGTTATTCCTGCCGCTGGTTCCGGAAGCCGTTTTTCTAAAACTGAACTTAAACAATATCAACAGATTCAAGATAAAACTGTACTTGAACATACCGTTGCACGTTTGAATCAGCTACCTTTGGCAGGTTATGTTCTTGCTATTGGGGCGCAGGATGATGTTGCAAAAAACTTGGCATTATCCCATCCTGAAAAAGCCCATTTTTGTTCTGGTGGTGCAGAACGCGTAAACTCTGTGCTAAATGCCTTAAGCTATCTTAAAGAATTTGCAGCTGAAGATGATTGGGTGTTTGTGCATGATGCCGCGCGTCCTTGTGTAACCCAGGATTGTTTGCAACGGTTGGTCAATACTGCCGTGCAGGAAGATTGCAATGCAATTCTGGCAATTCCTGTGCGTGACACTTTAAAATATGTGGCACAAGACAATGCGATTGCGAAGACAGTCAGCCGCGACCATTTATGGCAAGCTCAGACCCCCCAAATTTCAAGATTAGGCATCTTAAAGCATGCGATTGAAAAAGCCTTGCAGGATGGCATGACCATTACCGATGAAGCCAGTGCTTTGGAATACGTGGGGGAACAGGT
>DKLL01000013.1 GCA_002455755.1 Acinetobacter sp. UBA6641 | reverse complement strand
GGAATTATTCGCCTGAATATTCCTGTGATTTTTGGCGCTTCGCAGCAACTTCCTCAAGCCATTCAAAACAAGGTTGATGAATCTCAGGCGAAACTGTTTGCGGTCAACCGTGATTATTTCTATCAATATAGCGAAGATGGTCAGTCCTGGATGTTTGCCTCATCGGGCAGCACGTTAAAACTTCCGCTCGGTACTCTGGCACTGGAAAATATTTCTACAGCCGTTGCCACGATTTTGGTGAGCGGTCTAAAAGTGACTCAGGGTGCGATTGCACACGGCATTCAAAATGCAAAATTGCCAGGCCGCTTTGAAATACGTCATATTCAAGATAAAACCGTAATCTTTGATGCAGGCCATAATCCACATGGGTTTTNNAAGATAAAACCGTGATTTTCGATGCCGGACACAATCCACATGGCGTAGAATTTTTGTTAAATCAGTTGCGAAAATTTTTAGAATACAATAAACAGTACACAGAAGTGATCAGTGTTTTTTCCATGTTGGCAGATAAAGATATCAATTCTGTCGTAGATTTATTGAAAGGTACTGTTTTAACATGGAAAATCGCACCGTTAACCGTTCCGCGAGCAGCTGCAGTCGAACAGCTGGATGAAGCGTTACAGGGCGAAACAGTACAACACTTCAATAGTGTTCAATTGGCTTTTAAATCAGCGCTAAATGAAACAAAAAATAATCAGCTGATCTTGGTATGTGGTTCATTTCATACCTTAGAAGCGGTATGGGAGTATTTGGAAGAATGTCAATGAATAGCAAACAACGCTGGATGGGAGGCGTTGTTTTATTAGGTGGTGGTGTTTTATTGGCAGCATTACTTCTCAAAGGTAAAGAAGAAATATATCAGAACGAACTCAGAGCCCCGGATGTAGCCGCTCAAGTGGAGCAAAAAAATCCGGCGGCAGATGGTGGAATGGTTCAACTGCGACCTTTAACGGTGGATGTGGAAACCGAAAACCGTTTACTTGAAGAACAACGCCGGGCACGAGAGAAAGCGGTTGCAGAACAGGAAGCGCGTGCAGCCGAATTTTTAGCGATGCAGCAGCAGGCTGAGGCAGAAGCGGCACGTAAAGCGGCTGAAGAATATGCAGCTTTAAATGCGCGTCGTAGTGGAGCACAGCAGAGTTCAGACAATATCCCTCCTGAACTGGTGGAGGACGAAAAAGCCAAACAGAAACGTCTGGCTGATGAGCAGCTGCTCGCGGCAAAAAAGCAACAACAGCAGACAGCTCAACAACAGCGAACTGATGCTGAGAAAAAAATAGCTGAAGATAAACGAAAGGCTCAGGCTGAAGCTGAACAGCAGTTGGCTGCAAAGCAGGCAGCAGCGAAAAAAGCCGCAGATGAAAAAGCCAAACACGAGGCTGAAGAAAAACGCAAAGCAGTTGAAGCCGAAAAACAGTTGGCTGCTAAAAAGGCGCTGGAAGCCAAGAAAAAAGAACAAGCTGAGCAAGAACTGGAAGAGAAGAAAAAAGCAGAGGCCAAGAAAAGAGCAGAAGCTGAAAAAGCGCGTGATTTGCTAGAAAATGGCGATAAACAGTGGATGGTTCAGGTAGCATTGGCTGCCAATGAAGCCAATGCAGATGCCCTGGCTTCCAAGTTACGTGCCAAAGGCTATAAAGTCACCAAAAGTCCAACATCGAAAGGGGTTCGAATTATGGTTGGACCGTCTAAAGATCGTGAGATGGCTGATGCGACCCGTAAGAAAATTACGGCTGATACAAGTCTGGGAATGAAATCGGCATGGGTGATTGACTGGGTTCCGCTCGATAAACGCTAAATCTGGCTTGAAACTAAACTAAGATGGATTCAACAGTTGCTGTTGAATCCATCTTACATTTTCAGGACTGAATATTTTTTCAATGTGAATCCAGACCGGATGAAATCCGTAGCCGCCATATTTCATTTCATTCAACGCATCTTCAATTTTCCAGTGCTCAAAAATAATCCGGTACATGGCAATACTTGCCCCGGTCCGGTCTGAACCATGATAGCAATGAAGCAATACCTTTTGATTTAAGGCTTTGGCTTGCTGGATCTGCTGCATCACCTGTAATAAATCTTCACGCGACATTGCCCAGGTGTGGATGGGAATATGAACCAGTTTAAAATCTTTGGAAGGCAGGACAGTCAGGTCCTTATTCCTTGATCTTAAATTAATGACGACATCAATATCATGGGCTTTTAACTGCGGAACCAGTTCGGCATTCGGCTGTTCACTGCGAAATATCTGCGGACTAATTTGATAAAAATTATGACCTTGATTGAGTACTTTAGCCCAGTTTTGAGGACGTTGTTCCGCTGTAAATCCAGGTGCAGTCATACATCCCGTCAAACTTGAGCAACTAAGTACTAGAGCCAAAGCAGTTCTTTTGATCATGTCAAATAACGCTCCAGCTCTACAGGATCATGGGCACAGATAATGTCGATATTTTTTGTAGTGTGTGCGAGCTGCTGAATTTTATGCAAATTGTCTAAACGCATCTGATTATTGTCAGCAAAAAAACGTTCCAGCTTATCTAGCGTGCGCAGCTTATTTTTCGGGTTGAGTTGCAAGTGGGAGAAATAGGCATCACCACAGAAAAACAGCCAGCCATCATGCTGTTTAATGGCAATTCCAGAGTGACCCTGGCTATGACCCAGCAGGGGAATCATTAAAATTTCATCCTGGAATATGCGAAATCCCTGTACTTGATGCAGGTTAAACCAGGCCTCACCCTGAGCGGGTTCTATAAAGTTCCAGTGACGATGCTGCTTGAATTGCTGGGTTTTATAACGGGCTTTATTTTTCAGTGAAAAAAAGTTTTGTGTGGCATTGTATTCACTGGATAGTACGTGAACGGTGGCATGCGGAAAGTCTGAAATACCACCGGCATGATCGAAATCCAGATGCGAAACCAGAATATGCCTGACATCTTGAGGGCGAAAACCTAAGCGTTGAATCTGGGCAATGGCAGTCAACTCTAAATTATTTTCAATACGTCCTAGCCGTGACACCAGATTGCCTAAACGTGCTTTGGTATGTAAATAATCCTGCAAGCCCAAACCGGTGTCCACCAGTACCAAGCCTTGATCGGTTTCAAGCAGCAGGCAATGACAAACCACTTGGGCATGTAAGCCTGTTTGTCCAAACAGTGGACCACAAATCGGGCACATGGTGCCACAGTGCAAATGATGAATGTTATAGATCACAATATTTATTCTTAAGATGAGTAGGCGTATTTATAAACTGACTATGAAATAAACAGCAACTTGATTTTGTAAGTTAATTTCTGGACAGAATAAAAAAGCCTGTCATCGGACAGGCTGGCAAGATCAGGATTGATTTGGCGGGTCATGTTAATCCTGCATTTGCTGCATACTTGCGGCAGAGCTTTTCGTCTCGCGTTTAAAAACGTTTCATTTCGACGGCTACGCGCTTCGCTTGTCTTGCGCAAAATTAAAAAGGAATCCTTTTAATTTTGCTCAGGCTGTGGCGTAAGGCGTAAGTATGGTGTTACAGCTTTATAGCCTTTCGGGAAACGCTGCTTGATTTCGTATTCATCTTGAAGAGAAGGCACTATCACCACGTCTTCACCTTGCTGCCAGTTGGCCGGTGTAGCCACCTTATGGTTATCAGTCAGTTGCAGCGAATCAACCACACGTAAAATCTCATTGAAGTTACGGCCTGTAGATGCAGGGTAAGTAATAATCAAACGTACTTTTTTGTTCGGATCAATAATCACCAAAGAACGGACAGTCTGGGTTTCACTGGCATTCGGGTGAATAAAGTCATAAAGGGTAGATACTTTACGGTCTTGATCGGCAATGATCGGGAAATTGACCGAAGTGTTTTGGGTTTCGTTAATATCCTTAATCCAGCCCTTATGGGATTCAACATCATCAACCGACAGGGCAATGGCTTTGACGCCACGTTTTTCAAATTCATCCTTTAGTTTTGCGGTATAGCCGAGCTCAGTGGTACATACCGGTGTGTAGTCGGCAGGATGGGAAAATAAGATTCCCCAGCTGTCGCCCAAAAAGTCGTAAAAATTAATCGTGCCTTCGCTTGAGTCCTGCACAAAATTCGGTGCGGTATCACCTAAACGTAATGTCATTTTCTATTACCTCAAATTATTTGTTATAAGCCTTGATGAGACTTAATATGGCGCATTTTTTTATGCAATGAAAATAGTGTTTTTGTATTTCTTTATGAACATATGGAATATAAAAACTGACTTGATTTGTAAAAACAATATGAACGGTTAGGTTTATGGCTATATTGGCTGTTTAAAATTTGTTACATTGTTTGNNCCCTTGTACTTCAAATTTCTAGCACCATAATAACGACTGAGAAAAAATTTATTCATTCGACAAGCAAGATTTAGAGAGTCTATTCATGTTGGCAAGTCTGATCGGAGGCATCTTCGGTACCAAAAATGAGCGCGAACTCAAACGCATGCGTAAAATCGTAGACAAGATTAATGCGCTCGAGCCGACGATATCTGCACTAAGCGATGCAGACTTATCTGCAAAAACTGAAGAATTCAAACAACGATATAACAAAGGCGAAAGCCTGGATAAATTATTGCCTGAAGCATTTGCTGTTTGTCGTGAAGCGGCTAAGCGAATCATGGGAATGCGTCATTATGATGTTCAGCTGATTGGTGGTATTACCCTTCACGAAGGGAAAATCGCAGAAATGCGTACCGGTGAAGGTAAAACCCTGATGGGAACCCTGGCGTGTTATCTGAATGCCATTAGCGGGCAGGGTGTACATGTCATCACTGTGAACGATTATCTGGCACAGCGTGATGCGGAACTCAACCGTCCTTTATTCGAATTCTTGGGTTTGAGCATTGGCATCATTTATTCCATGCAAGATCCCACAGAGAAAGCTGAAGCTTACCGTGCCGATATCACTTACGGTACCAATAATGAATTCGGCTTCGACTATCTTCGCGACAACATGGTGTTCTCTCTGGCCGAGAAAAAACAACGTGGCTTGACTTATGCCATTATCGATGAGGTCGATTCGATCCTGATTGATGAAGCGCGTACACCATTGATCATTTCGGGTCAAAGTGATGACTCATCACAGCTTTATGCTGCAATCAACAGCATTCCGCCCAAACTTTATGCGCAAAAAGAAGAAAAAGTGCCGGATGGCGGTCATTTCTGGATTGATGAAAAACAGCGTCAGGTTGAAATGACTGAAGTCGGTTATGAGGCTGTAGAGGATCAGTTGATTCAGATGGGTTTGCTGGCTGAAGGTGAAAGCTTGTATTCTCCTTCTAACCTGAACCTGGTTCATCATGTTTCTGCAGCCATTCGTGCACATTTCCTCTATCAGCGTAACGTACACTACATCATTCATGATGGCGAAGTGATTATTGTTGATGAAAACACCGGTCGTACCATGCCGGGTCGCCGTTGGTCTGAAGGCTTGCATCAGGCGGTTGAAGCGAAAGAAGGGCTGGAAATTCAACCTGAAAACCAGACTTTGGCAACCACAACTTTCCAGAACTATTTCCGTCTTTACAAAAAGCTCTCAGGCATGACCGGTACTGCCGACACTGAAGCTGCGGAAATGAAAGAAATTTATGGTCTGGATGTGGTACTGATTCCAACCCACCGTCCAATGATTCGTAATGACCAAAATGATTTAATCTATTTAAACCGTAATGGTAAATACAATGCAATTATTCAGGAAATTAAAAATATTCACGAAGCAGGGGTTGCACCGATCCTGATTGGTACAGCAACCATCGAAGCCTCGGAAATTCTTTCCGATAAATTGAAAGAAGCCGGTATTGCCCATGAAGTCTTGAATGCCAAGCAACATGAACGCGAAGCGGACATTATTGCCCAGGCAGGTTCACCAAATGCAGTGACCATTGCTACCAATATGGCAGGTCGCGGTACCGACATCTTGCTCGGTGGTAACTGGAAAGCCAAACTTGCCAAAATTGAAAATCCAACCTCTGAAGATGAAGCACGCCTCAAAGCAGAATGGGAACAAAACCATGAAATGGTGTTGGCTTCTGGAGGTTTGCATATCATTGGTTCAGAACGTCATGAATCGCGCCGTATCGATAACCAGTTGCGCGGTCGTGCCGGTCGTCAGGGTGACCCGGGCGTTTCACGTTTCTACCTGTCGCTTGAAGATGACCTGATGCGTATTTTCGCAGGTGACCGCGTTGTAGCCATGATGCGTGCCATGGGCTTGCAGGAAGATGAAGCCATTGAGCACAAAATGGTATCGCGTTCGATTGAAAATGCCCAACGTAAAGTAGAAGCGCGTAACTTCGACATTCGTAAGAACCTGTTGAAATACGATGACGTAAATAATGAACAGCGTAAGATCATTTATTCACAACGTGATGAAGTGCTCGCTGAAAGTACGCTGCAAGATTACATTGAAGAAATGCATCACGAAGTAATCAAAGGCGTGATTGCAAATTATATTCCACCTGAATCAATTCATGATCAATGGGATATTGAAGGTCTGGAACGTGCATTGCGTGAAGATCTGGGTATTGATTTACCGGTTAATCAATGGTTGGAAGAAGACCGTCGTTTAGATGAAGAAGCTTTGGTAGAGCGTATTTCTGATGAAATCGTGAACCGCTATCGCAATCGCCGTGAACAAATGGGTGATGAGTCAGCAGCCATGCTGGAACGTCATTTTATGCTCAGTGCACTAGATCGCCATTGGAAAGAACATTTGGCAGCGATGGACTACTTGCGTCAGGGTATTCATTTGCGTGGTTATGCACAAAAGAATCCTGAACAGGAATACAAGAAAGAAGCCTTTAATCTGTTCGTCAATATGCTGGCTGTGATTAAGTCTGATGTGATTACAGATCTTTCGCGTGTTCATGTGCCTACCGCTGAAGAGCTGGCTGAAATGGAAGCGCAAAAGCAGGCTCAAGCTGAAGCCATGCAATTGAATCTTACCCATGCAGAATTTGATAATTTGTTAGCTGGTGACTTCACTCCTTCTGAAACTGTAGAGATAGAGCCGGGCTATAGTCCAGCAGAGCAAACATTTGCGCCACCTGCAAGCCGCAATGCACCTTGTCCATGTGGTTCGGGTCTGAAATACAAGCAATGTCACGGTAAAATTTAATTTTATCTAAACATTTCGCCACTTTATATATTTATTGCCTTCCGGATGTGGATATATAAAGTGGTTTTTTATTGCAGCAAAATATAGGGTTTATTTTTTCAAGATGTGAATATGTTTGCAGAGCGCTGCATTAAATGCTATTTAGTGCATAGTGATGAACATTGAGCAGCGGAAAAGACAATGAAAAAAGTATTACAACCATTGATGATTTTAGCTTTAGCTATTCCAGGTTTGGCTTTTGCCAATGAACCACCGAAAACCGCAGTAGCAAATGGTGCGGTAGTGAAAGATGATAATATTACTGTCATGAGTCCTCGTACCGGAATCCGTTATACTTTTGCTAATCCACAACAGCGCCAAGTGATCTTGAAAACTGCAGCGATCACACCGGCAAATGCAGCCAATGTGAACCGCATTGTGGCTTCAAACCCGGCTTTATCTGCTGCCAGTCAGGAAAAAGCTAAACAGGCATTATTATCGGAAGCTGGTNNAATTTCTACTAAGCTGTCTTCTTTATCACGCACTTATTTGGAAGTTTAAAAATGGCGGTGGGCGACGTAGCAATGCCACAGATGCATGTGGTTAAAGGTGTAAAAATTGGTTCAGCTGAAGCATATGTGCGCTATCAGAACCGACGTGACCTCGTTATTTTTGAATTTGCTGAAGGTTCGAATGTTGCTGGTATATTTACCCAAAATGCATTTTGTGCTGCACCTGTGCATGTCTGCAAGGCGCATCTTCAAGTCGGCAATCCGCGTTATTTAGTCATTAATACCGGTAATGCCAATGCAGGTACCGGAAAAATCGGCATGGCCAATGCTGAAGCAACTTGTGCAAAACTGGCAGAACTTGCCGGTGTGTCTACAAACGAAATTTTACCTTTTTCTACCGGGGTAATTGGCGAACAGTTGCCGATTGAGCGTTTAATGAACGGTTTGCAACCTGCGTTAAATAGCCTTAAAGAAGATGCCTGGTTGGATGCAGCGACGGGCATCATGACGACAGATACTTTACCTAAAGGTGCCTCAGAACAATTTGAAATCGATGGCGTGACTTATACCATGACCGGTATTTCCAAGGGTGCCGGGATGATTCGTCCGAATATGGCAACCATGCTGAGTTATGTGGCAACTGATGCCCCAATTAGCCGTGAACTGGTACAGCAACTGTTAAAAACCACGGTAAATGTTTCTTTTAACCGTATTACCGTAGATGGTGATACCTCAACCAATGACTCATGTATTTTTGTTGCGACAGGTCAGGCAGGCGGTGCTGAAATCAGCTCAACTGATGATCCACGCTATGCGGTAGTGCTCGAGGTTTTGGCCCGCGTGATGAAACGTTTGGCACAGCTGATTGTACGTGATGGTGAAGGTGCAACCAAATTCATCACTGTTGCGGTTGAAGGCGGTGCCGATACCCAAGAATGTTGTGATATTGCTTATAGTATTGCTCATTCACCTTTAGTTAAAACCGCAATTTTTGCCTCCGATCCAAACTGGGGACGCATTCTTGCAGCAATTGGTTATGCCGGGGTAAAAAATTTAGATGTTGAAAAAATCCAGGTTTGGTTAGATGATGTACAAATCTGCAAAGATGGTGGTGCTGCAGCGGACTATACTGAAGAAGCGGGTGCACGTGTGATGTCTCAAGCCGAAATGACCATTCGGGTCGATTTAGGCCGAGGGCAGGCAAAAGATACGGTGTATACCTGTGATCTGTCTTATGACTATGTCAAGATCAATGCGGATTACCGTTCTTAAGTTAAGTTGAATAAAAAAGCCTCCGTAGTGAGGCATTTTTTATAATGCAAGGTTTTTAATGGCTGGTCAAAAAAGCATGATGCCATTCTGATCAGTGAGTTGAGTGTACGGCTTGTAATTTAACAAGCATTATGGATAGAGAAGACGTTTATGAATGATGCGACCAATTTAATTGCCAATGAGGCTAAATCAATTGTGCAGGCGCATTTAGATCGTTTAGGTGAGCCTAAAGATATTCATTTGAGTGATGAGGTCAAACAAGAAAAGTTTACTCAAATTCTGGCAGAACTCAAAAAACGCGATGCTGTCCTTGTCGCTCACTACTATTGCGATCCTGAAGTGCAAGAAATTGCTGAACTGTCTGGCGGTTGTGTTTCTGATTCTCTGGAAATGGCACGTTTCGGCCGGGACCATCCTGCATCAACCCTGGTGGTAGCCGGTGTGAAATTCATGGGAGAAACGGCAAAAATCCTGTCTCCTGAAAAAACCGTGCTGATGCCTACCTTGGAAGCGACCTGCTCGCTGGATCTCGGTTGTCCGGTCGATGAGTTCACTGCGTTCTGCGATGCACATCCTGACTACACTGTAGTTGTATATGCCAATACTTCTGCTGAGGTAAAAGCACGTGCGGACTGGGTGGTGACATCAAGCTGTGCAGTCGAGATTATTGAACATCTGGATAGCCTGGGTGAAAAGATTATTTGGGCCCCGGATCAACACCTGGGGCGTTATATCCAGAAAAAAACTGGTGCAGACATGCTGCTTTGGGATGGCGCCTGTATTGTGCATGAGGAGTTTCGTGCACGTGGTATTGCCAATATGAAAGCATTGTATCCAGATGCAGCCGTTTTGGTTCATCCTGAATCGCCAGAATCTGTGGTAGATATTGCCGATGCAGTAGGAAGTACCTCGCAACTGATTAAAGCTGCACAAACTCTTCCGAATGAACGTTTAATTGTGGCAACCGACCGCGGCATTTTTTACAAGATGCAACAGGCCGTGCCAGACAAGATTCTGATTGAAGCACCGACAGCAGGTGAGGGGGCAACCTGTCGTTCATGTGCCCATTGTCCATGGATGGCAATGAACGAATTAGATGGAATTCTAGAAGTTTTACAAAAGGGCGATCAAGAAATACACGTTGATCCTGCGCTTGCGGAGCGTGCTAAATTACCGCTTGATCGCATGTTAAGCTTTAGTGCCAGCCTAAAACATTAATTTTGATTAAAAAATACCTAAAATGCTTGATAAATAAGCGGTTGAAGCGTTTTTTTGAGTTTTTTTGAATATAGGTGTTGACGTATTTAGGCGTCACGCCTAAAATGCACCCCGTACCGCACGATGTGCGATACACTAAAAGCTGAGATGAATCGGAGTATGGCGCAGCTTGGTAGCGCATCTGGTTTGGGACCAGAGGGTCGTAGGTTCGAATCCTACTGCTCCGACCATCTTAAGTTTAGACTTAAGAATAAATGATCCGCTTAAATGCGGTTTTTTTATGCCTGAAATTTAATAATAATATTCCATATTCCATATTCCATATTCCATATTCCATATTCCATATTCCATATAATCTGAAAAATATTAAGCCTTTGTAGTATTAAGTTTATTGAAATGAGCTAAGAAGAAATCTGGCACCAATGGCATGAAATTCAAATTCAGCATTTAAAAATATTTTTTGCTCTAATTTACTGTATGTATAAAAAGAAGGATTTTATTTATTGATGCGGCATCATTTATTCTATGTGATTGTTTAGTGGTTTAAAGGGTAAGGATTTAAGGAAGTGTCATTTAAGGGTTAAAAGATATTTCCAGTGGAAGATAAAAAAGTAGAAAAGGCTAAATTCATTGATTAATGGATAGGGGTAGAAATTTTACTCGACCTGATTTTGAGTTTTAAACTTGAATTGTTGTTAATTTATACGTAAAAATAAGAAACCCCCTTTGTTTTGTAGAATAAA
>DKLL01000010.1 GCA_002455755.1 Acinetobacter sp. UBA6641 | reverse complement strand
GTCACTGCTCACTAATTCTTCAATAGAACCCGCCTGACCATTTACTGTGGTGCTGACTTTAACTTTAGACAGACTTTCTAGAGTATCGCCCGGTTGAACAGGAGGCTCTGCAAATGCGGTTGCACTCATCATTCCTGTTATTAGGCTTAAACCCAAAAGCTTAAAATGCATAAAATACTCCGTAAGAATCATTATTCAGATTTTTTGCGTATTTTTACCTTGTCATAAGCATCCTCGCTTTTTCAATCAAACATACGTAAAGCTATTAAGACTTGCTATAAAAGCTTTAGAAAATTAGACATACTGTTACAACAACTGTGCTTTTGTTGAACAGTTTTAGCTTAAATGTTAAGCAAATAAAATTTGCCACATATACTTCATTTTCTCTGCTTGTTAAGCTCGTGAAAAATGGGTGTTGGTCTAAAATGGCAATTAAGAAACGTAAAGCTGGTCAATCTTTGATGCAAACTTTAAAGCAGAATAGTTTAAAAATTATTTTGGGTTTAGTGGCGACCAGCAGTTTTGCAATTGCTTTTGGACAGGAGAAAATTCAACAGCTGGTTTCATTGCCATCTTCTTCCAACTCGGCATGTCTGGATCAGTTTTACCGCGATATTCCGCCTTATCTGGCCAAAAAAAGCCTGACTAAAAATGCCTTTCCGCTGTGCTTTAATGGCTTTAACGTGATGTATTCAGGAGTATCTAAAACACCTTTATGGGTGGCAGAAGCCCTGACGCCACAACGCTTGAGCCATAAAATTCCACGTGAAGACAACTTTCATGAAGAAAGCAGTATAAAAGCAGAGTATCGCGCGACCTTGGCTGACTATAAAGCTTCAGGTTATGACCGTGGGCATATGGCACCCAATGCTGATATGCCGAATAAAGATGCGCAGTTTGACAGCTTCTCGTTGGCCAACATGGTGCCGCAGGCACCGAAGAATAATCAGCAGGTTTGGCGAGAGCTGGAAGAGGCGACTCGTGCCATAGTGACCAAGCAGAAGCAGGAGGTTTATGTTGTAACGGGGCCGGTGTATTCAGCCAAAAAGCTGAAGACGATCGGGAATGGGGTGATTGTCCCGACCGCAACCTATAAAGCCATTTACATGCCAAAAACCGGGGCGGCAGGGGTGTACTATGCGGACAATACCCTGAAAGATACTGCGCCAAAAGTGCAGGTGATCAGTATCTGTGCCCTGGAAGAATTGACTGGAATTAATATTTTTCCCCAGTTAACCGAAGATCAAAAGCGCAATACTTATAATTTGCCGTTAAAAGCAAGTGCCGTGAAAGCCACCCAGAAAATTGCCTATTCGCATTGGGATGCAGAAAGCCAATGTGCCGAGGAGGTCAGTGCAGATGAGCTTACTGTCTTGCAGAAAAAATTTAAATCTGCATCTGTAAGTTCAACATCCTCAGCTGCTGCTTCATCGGGTAAAAATAAGGGCAGTGCGCCAACAATCGATCCAAATACTCAAGATGCGATAGTTAAACAATTGATAGAAGGGCTGTTGCAATACATTCTACAGTTGTTGAAATAAGCTCTTTTTAGGTAGGATGAGAATCATCATCCTACTTTTTGAATAACAACAAAGATCAGTGAGAATACAATGTTCAAGCCTTTTGAAAATGGCACGGAATCGCATGCCATTCACGACCTAACCTTAGAAAATCAAGAAGACTGTGTCAGTATTTATGGCAATTTACAGCTGACCAAAGATCAGGCCGGACTGCAGGCCGCCAAAGCGTTGCAGAATTATGTAAATGCCGTGGTCAGTGCTTTGGAAAATGAACCTCATCTTCCGGAAAAAATTGATCGTCAAGATGAGCAGGAAATTGAAAATCCATTCTTATAAGCAGTCGCATGTTCCACATGGAACATATAAAAAGCTCACATTGGTGAGCTTTTTTTATCATTCAGGTGATTTGATATCCATCGAAAAATTGCTGGTTGATTAATCCCAACCTGATGAATAAATAGAAGGTCAAGATGACGAGCAGGGTGCAATTTTTGCATATTGTTGTTGTCGCCATTGCTGCGGTGTAAGGCTGGTCCACTGTTTAAATGCACGCTGGAAGGCACTTTGCTCGGAATAGCCGAGCAATAGGGCAATTTCTTGCAGGCTCAGATGCCGGTCTTTTAAATATTGTACAGCCAGTAAATGCCGTACTTCCTGCATGCGTTGCTGATAGGTGGTGTCTTGTTGTTGCAAATGGCGTTGCAGTTGGCGTACCGACATATGCAACTGTTTGGCAATCGGTTCGATTTGATACTGGTTTTTTTGCAGCCCGATGAGAATGGCTTGTTGCAGACGATGATCGAGTTGAGTGGAATTGGGAAGCTTATCTAATAGGGCATGGGCTTGTTGCATCAGCAAATGCTGCAAGGTCTGGTCACTTTGACGTATAGGCTTAGTCAGCTGATGAATGGGCGCAATAATTTGAGCCTTTGGTTGTGAAAACAGGACTTTGCAATTGAAGTACTGCTCATAGATGGCCACATTCTTGGGTTCAGGATGAATAAAGTGTACTTCATGTATATGAATATCTTTAAATCCCAGAAAATGTTTCAGAAATTGCACCATCAGGGCAATCGCATTTTCCTGGGTGATTTGAGTGGTCAAATGAAAGGGGATGTATCCCCAGCCAATGGCCACATATCCATCCTGTATAGTGAGCTCTAAAGAGCTGCCATCATAGATCAGTCGATGAAAATCATGATAACGGTATAGTGCCTCCCCCAAAGTGTTGCTGGACAGGGCAATATAGGCAATGATGCCTAAATGTTTGGGCTGGACATGTTCGGCAATATCCAGACCTAATGCCGGAATTTGCAGATGTTGATCTACATCGGTCAGCAAATCGCGCCAAAGACAGAAGTCAAAACGTTCCAGATTCTGAACTTGTTCCAGTTTTTCAGAAATAGCTAAACCTTTGGCCTGACTATAAGCATAAAGTAAATGCCCAAGTCCACCATATACCGAGCCTGTGTATTCTTTAGAATGTGGCATATTGATCTTTTTATTGTCGTAATTGTCAATTAAATTTTATTTTATGGTCAATGTTTAGCATATTTTATAACCTATATTCAATATAAGATAGGGAGAAAATAGATATGTGGAAAGGTTTTTTGGTTGGACTGGTGGTAGCCAATGGTTTTGAATGGGTGGCACACAAATATATTTTGCATGGCACACATCGCAGTGGCAAACCCCGCTATAGCCCTGTGCCCCACAGCATGAAGTCCCATTGGGAACATCATCGTGAAGTCAGAAAAACGGCATTTCATGACCACGGCTATGTCGAAGGTCTTGCCAATTGGCGCACTAAAAATGAAGTTGCATCTTTAGTGGTGGCTGCGGGCGTTTTTGGTACGCTATTTTATCCCATATCCAAAGGCATGGCACTGTCTACGGTATATAGCGCCTGTAATTATTATTATATTCACCGCCGTGCCCATTTAGAGCCAGAATGGGCCATGAAAAAAATTCCCTGGCATTATGATCATCATATGAATTCCAATCAGGATGCCAATTGGTGTGTGACCAAGCCTTGGTTTGATTACATTCTGGGAACTCGGGTCATTTCATCGCCAGAATTGCAGGAGCAAAATCCCCTGGGCATTTTGCTTCCCGGCACAGTTTCAAATCTGTTGAACGGC
>DKLL01000177.1 GCA_002455755.1 Acinetobacter sp. UBA6641 | reverse complement strand
ATCCCGTCAGCGCCCACCATATCTTTTAAAGATGTTTTCTTTTTTAGATATATCGACTTAGAAATAAGTATCGTGATGCAGCGGTAGTTCAGTTGGTTAGAATACCGGCCTGTCACGCCGGGGGTCGCGGGTTCGAGTCCCGTCCGCTGCGCCATTTTTTAAAATGTCTTAAATCCCTGAGTTTAAGATATCCATACCAGGACTACGCGCTTCGCTTGTCTTGCGTCATAAAAAATAACAATGTTATTTTTTACTCCTCAGGGCGCTTAGCTCAGTTGGTAGAGCGTCTGCCTTACAAGCAGAATGTCGGCGGTTCGATCCCGTCAGCGCCCACCATATATTCTCCTTGATCAAAGTCTATTTTTCTCCTAAACTCTTTAGCTAATAATAATTTTAACTATTGAAAAATCATGAGAAATCCATATCAACGCAAAGCCGCATCTAAAACCCCAAATAATACCTATAATGCGCAAGAGATTTACAAACAATTTATTGAAACCATTATAGGTCAAGGTTATGTTCATGCCTTATATGATGACGGTTTTGCATTATGTGCAACCCCTACCGGTCAGCGTGCATTTGCCATCTGGCAAACCAAAGGCTTGGCAAAGTTGCTGATTAAAGATAATTGGGAACGTTATCAAATTCAGGAAATTTCACTCAAAGATTTTGTTGAAAAAGTGATTCCTTTTTTACGTCAGGAAAGTACCTGCGTATCGATGGATTTAACTCCTGAAGGGCAAAATGTACTGGTGGCACCAGAAAAATTATTATTGGATATCAAAAAATACCTGTATCAGATTTATGTACAAAAACCTGAATTATTTAAAGATGAAAAACTGCCTTTACCACGTAACATCCGTTTGAACTGATTTTAGTATTCCCGCAAGACCCAGCCACTGATAAAAGCAAAATATTCGCGTAACCAGGAGTTATAGCGAATATAAAGCGGTGTTGAAGCACTGAGGGTCAGTATTTGCTGATAGCTTTGATGCTTGGCAATGGCTTTGGCACGTAAAATATGAAAGTCACTGGTAACAATGATTATCGGCTGTTTCAGAGAAATATGTTGCTGTGCCAGTAAGGGTTGTACGTTGCGCAGATTTTCCGCAGTGCTGGTACTTTTAGCTTCTAATAAAATACGTGCTGGGTCTATATGGTGCTGTTGTTGCAGATATTCAGCCATCACTACTGCTTCAGAAATCTGTTCTTGAAACCCTTTACCTCCAGTCACGATCAGCAGTGTTTCAGGATACTGTTTGGCGTAAGTGGCACCGATATCTAAACGCTGTTTTAATGTGGGAGAAGGCCGGCCTTTTTCAATGCCACTGCCCAGTATAATGACGGCAGAAGCGGGCTGAACGGTATTGGACTGTTGAATGCTATATTGCAGATAACTGAAGAATATAAATAATGTGCTGACCCAGAGAAAAAATCCCGCCCATGCCAAGCGCCATAA
Organism: Acinetobacter sp. UBA6641; assembly: GCA_002455755.1. Taxonomy (GTDB): domain Bacteria; phylum Pseudomonadota; class Gammaproteobacteria; order Pseudomonadales; family Moraxellaceae; genus Acinetobacter. The sequence continues at coordinate 5,149 of DKLL01000177.1, read as the reverse complement.
AGTTTTTCTGAGTGGCTTGAGCTGAATAAAGTTTTGAATCCAGGTGAAACACAGGGCATAGAGCATGAGTCCTATGCCGATGATTGCGGGAAGAATAATGCCAAGATGCATTTTATCCAGTGAGATCAACCATAAGCCATCGAGAGCCAATACACTGCCGATGATAAAGCTCAGGCGACGTTTGAAACTGCTGGACATACGATTACTCTGGGTAAATATTATTGTTATTTTAAACACATTGGATGTTTTAAGTATAAAAAACCGGGTACTGAGCCCCGGTTTTTTATAACATTTAATTAGTAGACATCACGACGATAACGGCCATCCTGGCGAAGCTGATCAACTGTCGCTTCACCCAGAATGTCGATTAAGGCCTGATCTACATCGCTGGCCATACCGTTGATGCTGCCGCAAACATAGATCACTGCACCCTTGTCGATCCATGCTTTGAGCTCTTGAGCCTGTTCACGCAGTTTATGGTGTACATAGACTTTTTCTGCCTGATCACGTGAGAAGGCTAAATCCAGACGTTGTAGCATGCCTGTTGTTTGCCAGGCTTCAATCGTGCTTTGATAGAAGAAGTCATGTTCACGTTGACGTTCCCCAAAGATCAGCCAGTTTTGCGTATAGTCCTGACGGGTACGTGCATGTAACAAACTCATCAGGCCGGCAAGACCGGTACCGTTACCAATACAAATGATAGGACGGTTGTCATCAATCAGGTGGAAAGAAGGATTGTTACGGATACGTAGTGCAATCTTGCTATTTAATGGGGCATGATGGGTGAGCCAGCCCGAACCTAAACCTAAGTGCCCTTGAGCATCCGATTGTTGACGCACTACTAAACGCAAAACTTGCTGTGAAGGAATGCTGGCAATGGAATATTCACGGGAAGGCAGCGCAGGAAGTTGTTCCAGTAAATTTTTCATATTGGCAAAAGGTTCAATCTCTACAGTTAAATCTTTATCCCATAAAGCCTGTTCAATAGTGATCTTTAAAGAATCTACCGGAGTATTTTGCTGAATTTGATGCTGTTGCATAAACTGGGTAATACGTTCAGCACTGTTACCCGGCTGGATTTCGGCGATATCACCGGCTTGCCAGCTGACTTCATGATCCGGCTTTAACTCGATATTAAAGGCCGGTGCACCGAGGCTGTTCGGGTTGAGCAGATCACGTTGGGTTAAGGTCCAGCTATCAAAAGTTTTTTCAATATTCATGGCCTGTAACTCAAGTTGGGTTACCTTGGCTAAAGCGCTATTCCATGTCTGAATCTGCTCTTGATTGGCATTATCCACTTCAATGGTATTAAACAGATGCTGGGCACCATTCTGCTTTAACCAGTCATCAATTGCGTGACCGAAATGACAGAAAGTGTCGGCATATTCACGGGAACCTAATGCTAAAACAGCATAGTGCAGATGGCTTAAATCAGTTTGCTTACTCAGTATTTTTTTGACAAAGCCCGAGGCTAAATCAGGTGCTTCACCGGTACCGTAAGTACTGGCCACAAATAAAATTNNTTAAATCATCCAGACTTAAATGTTGTACAGATTTCACGCTGGCAGGCTGATGCGCCTGTTGCAGGCTAGTGGCTGTACGCCATGCTAGCTGTTCTGCCATGCCGGTTTGTGAGGCATAAACAATCAGCCAGGGTTTTGCATTGGTATCAATACTGACTGCGGTTAAGCCCTGACGTGCAGCTTGAGTCTGTTTCTTTTGTTTGCGACGTTTCAGATAAAGCATCCAGCCAGTGACAAAGAACAATGGCATGCTAAGAGCAGCCAGCATGGCCAGGAACTGGTAAACCGGACCAAAGAAGCTACCCCGGTGTACCGGCAGCATGCTGCTCATGATTTTTTCGTTGAGTTTTTTGTCTTCGTAAAGTTCCATCTCTTTGATGGTAGATGCTTGATAGTCAAATGTGGCTTTGTTGCGTGCGCGTTCATGCTGGGGAATGGCATCGACAAAGCTAATTTCAAGTTCACCATTGGCTTTTTTCGGGATATTCAGGGTAATACTTGAATACTCACGGCCTACTTGAGCATTAAAGCCGTTCCAGCTTTGACTCAGAGCCATATTGATCTGTTCCGGGCTTAAGCCTTTTTTCTCGCGGTTTTCACCGCGCTGAGGTTCACCGGCTTTTTCAGGGTTGCCTATAGCTGCATTACGCATTGCTTCATTTGGACCCTCACGGTTGCCGCGCGCTTCACCACCTTTTGGCGCTTCAGCTTCACCCTTGGCTTGCGGCTGTTCAACACCCATCACGGNNACCCCCCCCAGCCATAAGACCAGGTTAGGCCGGTACATGCGATAATCAGGAAGAAAATCACCACCCAGGTACCCACCACAGCATGTAAGTCCCAAAGGAAATTACGACCTTTCAGTTGTGGCTTGAGCATGAACCACTGTTTAACAGAATGCTTTTTCGGCCAGCGCAGATATAGACCACTGAGTACAAAAAAGATCAGCATGAGGGTACAGGCGCCAGTAATCTGCTTGCCGACTGGTCCAATGGTTAAATTGCGATGCAACTGCTCGATAAACTTGAAAAATTCTCGTCCTTTAATTTCAGGTAAAACTTCGGCAGTGTAGGGGTTGATCATCAGGGTATAACCCTTACGTGCACCTTCTTTGACAATATTAATACTCGAAGATGCTGTCGGGTCTTTGGCCACGGTGATGCTGTTAATTTTCATCTCTGGATCAGTTTTTTGGAAATGCTGATACAGCTCGGCAGGGGTTAATTTATCTTGTTTTTCAGCCTGAACGGTATAGCTATCTGGATTAAGCCATTTCTGGATAGGCTGTTCATAGGAGTAAATGGCACCGGTTACCCCCATAATCGAGAGGATTAACCCGGCAGTAATACCAAGAAACCAGTGAATCTGGAAAAAGATTTTTTTTAACATAACCGAAGAGGATGCTGAGAATAGACAGAATTAGCCTGAATTATAGCTGAACTTTTATAAAATGATATCGATTTTGTAGGTAATATCTATTCTCATTATCATTTAATTTTCTCAGAATTAAAAAACCCCCAGTCTGGAGGTTTCTTATATCTAGCTTGTGGTAACGTTTAAATCTGTTTTGCTTCGCCCACAGTTTCGGTCAAGTGCTTGCGAATGGTATTGAAGGAAAAATTCTTTGAATCCATACGCTTTGGCAAGATATAAGCCCCTTGCTGACCTTTGACCTTGAAGTTGATCAACATAAAATCAGGCGTGTTATACCATTCATATACATCTTTCCAGCCAATTGCACCTACACCTTCCTGTGCGCCCATTTGTTGACGCATAATCAAGCCGTGGGGTTGAACGCCCAAGCGAATGCCTTTGATTTCCTGCACCGGAAACTCATTCATCTTGCGTTTCACGTACCATTCCAAGCCAAATTTACGCACGAGGAAGTAGGCAACTACACAGACCAATGCCACCCAACAGAAAATGGTGGAATAGTTTTTCAGCAAGATGATGCCAACAATGGAAAGTACTGCAACTGCCGCCATGATGATCCAGGCTTTGGTGCCGATTTTATTGGTGCTACGCCAGATGGCAAGTTGAGCTTGACGTTGTTCAGCCTCTGAAATTTCATAGTTCACAGGCTGTAAGGTATAAGCGTATAAATTTTTCGCGGTCATAATGAAAATAACAAATCTAGAACTGTAAAAAGTTTAGCACTATTTATACCAATTCAGTGAGTATATTGTTCCAAAATCATCCTATTTATAATGAGGCCAATTCGGTGGCTTTCTCATCACGCTCATGGCTCAAACTTTGCTTCAAACGACTGAGTTGATTCAGAATACTGAGCATTAACGATAATTGCTGCAAAACAATCAGAGATTTTTGATCATCTTCGTTATTTTGGCTTAAGCGTTGGCGTATGGTATTCAACATATTCTGTGCTGTCAGGTCGGGTACTTCGTCTTTTAACAATGCGCCTTGAATGTCATCCAGAGCCTGATCGAGTAGCTGGAGAACCTCCTGGTCTGAAATTTTTTCACGATGTGCACCGAGGGCGGCATTATAGCTGAGCAGAGTATGGTTCAAGCACAAGAATTCGAAAGCCAGGCTTTTTTGTACCGGATCAAAATCCGGTTCTGTGGCCAGGGTCGAAATCAGTGAGGCGACATCTGCATCGTTGTTATGTGCAGCGCGACGCACTACACGATATTTCAAGCCGTTATTACGTCCATTTTTGTACTGTTCAATGACTTCGGCTAAATATTCACACTGAGCATTCAGTGAACGTCGGATGGTGCGGGGTAGGCGGCGGAATTTCCAGTCCGGGAAAATAAAGCTCACTCCAAACCAGGCCAAGGCACAGCCAATCAAGGTATCAATCATGCGTGGTAGGGCTGCGGCAAAACCCAGTCCATCCAAATTAAAGTTAATCAGCGCCATAATGGTAATAAAGGCAGTGGCCTGGGCATATTGCTTGCTGCGTAATTCAAAGAACAGTACGCCACTTAAAATCAGCAGTAATAATTGGCCTTCGATAGAAGGGACAAAGTACAAAATGGCATAACCAAAAATAATACCGACTAAAGTACCGACAATCCGTAAACGTAGGCGGCGTTTGGTGGCGTTAAAATTGGGTTGGCTGACAAAAAGTGCCGTCAGTAAAATCCAGTAGCCATATTCAATATGGGTCACTTGAACAAAAATATAGCCAATAAGCAAGACGATAGAAACACGAATTGCATGTCTAAACAGCACCGACTCTGGGGTTAAATGCTGCTTGATCCGGATCACAATATCGTCCCAGCCTTTTAGGTCATCATCTTTCAGCTGGTTTTCAATATGTTTGCTTTTATCAAATTTGATATGACGCTCTGTTTCGACATTCCGCAGTTGTGCATCAATCGACTTTAAATTTTGATACAGAGAAAATAAGGCATTGACCGAGACCTGGTCATATTGCTGCTCAGAGCGTAATTTCTCTAAAGACAGCTTTAAATTGGCAAAAGCATGTTTAAAGCGTTTGTTATGCTGATAGGTTTCGCGGTGCAAGATACTCTGGCTTAAATCTTTGCAGGCTTTGGCCTGAATAGAGAGAATCCGCTGAAAGCGAAATAAAATATCACTGTGCTCAAAAATCTTGACCAGTTTTTGATAATCGATATGCGCTGAATCTGCACGTTCAT
>DKLL01000175.1:162-4870 GCA_002455755.1 Acinetobacter sp. UBA6641 | reverse complement strand
AACTCAATCCCAGAGTCAACCGCTTCTACAATAGAGTCCAGCACAAAAGGCGCAGGCACATAAATTACAGAGGCATCTGCACCCGTTTCTTTCACTGCTTCACGCATGGTATTAAATACAGGTAAATCTAAATGTTTCTGCCCACCTTTACCAGGCGTAACCCCGCCAACGACTTTAGTGCCATAGGCGATTGCCTGTTCAGAGTGGAAAGTACCGTTTTTACCGGTAAAGCCCTGAACTAAAACTTTGGTGTCTTTATTAATTAATACGCTCATTGTGATACTCCTTAAGCTTTTACCGCAGCAACAATTTTTTCTGCAGCATCAGCCAGGCCATTTGCAGAAATCAATTTNNAAACCAGATTCATCGAGTAACTTGGCACCCAGCTCGGCATTGTTCCCTTCCAGGCGAACCACAACCGGCACAGTGACATTCACTTCTTGAACCGCTGCAATAATTGCTTCAGCAATCATGTCACAACGTACAATTCCACCAAAAATATTAATTAATACGCCCTGCACAGAGCTATCTGCCAGGATAATTTTAAAGGCTTCAATCACGCGCTCTTTGGTCGCACCACCACCGACATCCAGAAAGTTCGCTGGTTGACCCCCATAAAGTTTAATAATATCCATGGTTGCCATGGCAAGACCGGCACCATTCACCATACAGCCGATATTGCCTTCTAAAGCCACATAGTTCAGATCAAACTCAGAAGCTTTTAGCTCGCGCTCATTCTCTTGTGATTTATCACGCAACGCAGCCACTTCCGGAAGACGGTACAGTGCATTAGAGTCAATGCCGACTTTTGCATCGACACACAGGATATCGCCATTTTCACGTACAGATAGCGGATTGATTTCAAATAATGCAAAATCATTTTCAACAAAAGCCTGATAGGCTGCTGTCATAATCTTGACGAACTGGTTTATTTGTCCATCTTTCAAATTCAGCGCAAATGCCACTTCGCGCGCTTGAAATGGTAACAAACCCACCAAAGGATCAACCTCAACCTTTATAATTTTTTCTGGGGTTTCTTCGGCCACTTTTTCAATTTCGACCCCTCCCTCAGTGGACGCCATAAAAGTAATACGTCGACTAGAACGGTCAACCACTGCACCCAAGTAAAGCTCACGCTCAACTGGATAAACATCCTCAGAGACNNCTTTTACCCCACCAGCCTTACCCCGGCCACCCGCATGCACCTGTGCTTTCAATACTGCAAACTTTCCACCCAACTGCTCGAAAGCATGCACCGTTTCATCGGCATTGGTGGCAAGTATCCCTTCCTGTACAGGCATACCATATTTTTTTAATAGCGCTTTTGCTTGATACTCATGTAAATTCATTGAATAACCTTTTATTACTTCTTCGCCTTGTTATAACCCACTAGCACCCAGACGTCCGTCAAAGCAGTACCAGCATTTCTTAAAATCGTTATCTTTATTTTTAGATGATTGTTCCAATAAAAACAACCATGAAATGTAAAAAGAGCGACCTAAGTCGCTCTTTTTTCGAATTACTTACGCTTACGTTGGATCGCGTGAATCGCACGCCCATCAACTGCAAGTGCAGCTTCATGTACCACTTCAGAGAATGTCGGGTGACCGAAAGTCATCAACTGAAGATCTTCAACTGAAGATACAAACTCAAGCGCGATCATACCTTGGTGAACGATATCAGACGCAGCAGGTCCAATCACGTGCATACCGAGTAAACGATCCGTTTTTGCATCAGCAACAAACTTCACGAAACCGGCACCTTCACCAGCAGCGAGTGCTCGGCCATTCACAGCAAAACCGAATTGACCCGTTTTAACTTCGTGACCTTTTTCAGTCGCTTGCTGTTCTGTTAAACCTACCCACGCCGCTTCCGGATGTGTGTAAATTACAGAAATAATGGTGTCATAGTTCACTTGTGCAGCATGACCGTGAATACGCTCAACCGCCATTACGCCTTCTTCCATTGCTTTATGCGCAAGCATTGGACCACGTACCAAGTCACCGATTGCGTATACGCCTTCAACTGAAGTTGCACACCAATCGTTAACTTCAACCAAACCGCGTTCAGTCAATTTAATGCCTGAATCATCAGCCAATAAACCTTCAGCATATGCGCGACGACCGACACAAACGATCAATTTATCGAAAGTTTCAGTTTTGTCTTCACCAGCTTGGTTATATTTAACCGTTACTTCACGACCATTGATTTCAGTACCTGCAACTTTTGCACCGATACGGATATCCATACCTTGCTTAGTCAACAGTTTTTGGAAGTCTTTTGCCAATGCTTTATCAGCCATTGGTAAGAATGCATCCATTGCTTCAAATACAACAACTTCAGCACCAAGACGACGCCATACAGAACCAAGCTCAAGACCGATCACGCCCGCACCAATTACACCTAAACGCTTAGGTACTTCTGGGAATTCAAGCGCGCCAGTAGAATCAACAATTAAGTCTTGATCTACAGGAGCCACTGGAATATTTACTGGTACAGAACCCGTCGCAAGAATCACATATTTAGACTCTAAAACTTGAGTTTCACCTTCGTGAGACACAAATTCTACTTTTTTACCTGCAAGCAGTTTACCCGTACCTTTTAACCACTCGATGCCATTACCCTTAAGTAATTGATCGATACCGCCAGTCAATTGATCTACAACTTTGTCTTTACGAGCCAGCATTTTAGCAAGATCAAATTTAACTTCACCGGTAGTAATACCATGGTCATCTAAATGTTGAACGGTATCTTCATAGCGATGTGAAGAGTCAAGTAAAGCTTTAGACGGGATACAACCGACGTTTAAGCAAGTACCGCCTAAAGATGGTTTACCTTTATGAATACGTTTTTCGATACACGCAACTTTATAACCAAGTTGAGCCGCACGAATCGCTGCTTCATAACCACCTGGTCCACCACCGATAACAACAAGATCAAACTGTTGAGACATGTTTATCTCCAAAAATAGGCCTAGAGTTTTTCCCTAAGCCCATGGATTTATTCTAAAAAACTAAAGGTCAAGGATAAGGCGAGCAGGCTCTTCTAACAATTCTTTAATTGTTACAAGGAAACCTACAGCTTCTTTACCATCAATTAAACGGTGATCATAAGAAAGCGCTAAGTACATCATTGGCAAGATTTCTACTTGTCCATTGACTGCCATTGGACGGTCCTGGATTTTGTGCATCCCCAAGATTGCGGTTTGTGGCGTGTTCAAGATTGGTGTAGAAAGCAATGAACCGAAAGTACCACCATTGGTAATAGTGAAAGTACCGCCAGTCATGTCTTCAATGCCTAACTTACCATCACGTGCCTTAGCAGCATAAGCGCGGATACCGTTTTCTACTTCAGCGTAGTTCATACGGTCTGTATCACGAAGTACAGGAACCACTAGACCACGTTCAGATGAAACTGCTACACCGATGTCGTAGTAACCGTGATAAACAATGTCATCGCCATCGATAGAAGCGTTAACCGCTGGGTAGCGTTTAAGCGCTTCAGTCGCAGCTTTAACGAAGAATGACATGAAGCCTAGACGTGCGCCATGACGTTTTTCAAACGCATCTTTATATTGGGCACGCATTTCCATGATTGGTTTCATGTTCACTTCGTTGAACGTTGTTAACATTGCTGTTTCTTGAGTCGCAGCAAGCAGACGTTCAGCAACACGCTTACGCAGACGAGTCATAGGAACGCGTTTTTCAATACGTTCGCCAACTGCAACGCTTAACGGTGCAGCAGCAGGAGCCGCTGGTTTAGCTTGATGGTTTGCAACATCTTCTTTAGTGATACGGCCACCACGACCAGTACCTGAAACGTCAGAAGCAGCAATACCTGATTCAGTCAATGCTTTACGCACTGCAGGCGCTTGATCAGCAACAGGTTGAGCACGTTCAACTACAGGTGCATTACCCGCTTGAGTTTGTGCAGCCGCTTGTTCAACTTTTTCTTCAGACTGAACTGCTTGAGTTTGATCAGCGCCAGAAACAACACCTTCTTCAAACTGTGCAATTACTTCATTCGATAATACTGTATCACCTTCATTTTTAATGATTGAGGCAATTGTACCGTCAGCAGGAGCAACAACTTCTAAAACAACTTTATCAGTTTCGATATCGCAGATCACTTCATCACGTGATACAGCTTCACCTGGTTGTTTATGCCAAGTTGCGATCGTACCGTCTGCAACTGACTCTGGGAATACCGGTGCTTTAATTTCGGTTGCCATTACTTAGAATCTCCTGATTGTTCAGCTGCAATCGCGAGTGCGTCATTTACCAGCTGAGCTTGTTGTTTTGCATGCAAATATGGTGAACCACAAGCCGGTGCAGCAGAAGCTTCACGACCTGCATAACTGATACGAACTTGTTTACCCGCTTTCATCACGTCGTCATATAGACGCGGAGCGATGAACAACCAGGCACCCTGGTTTTTCGGTTCTTCTTGAGTCCAAACCACTTCTTTTACGTTTGGATAAGAAGCAAGTACTTCAGCAATACGTTGTTCTGGATATGGGTACAATTGCTCAATACGAACGATTGCAGTGTTGTTTAATTCTTGCTCACGACGTTTTTCAAGCAAGTCGTAATAAACCTTACCACCACAAAGCACAAGACGCGTTACGTCTGCTTTATTGATTTGATCAATTTCATCAATTACAGTCTGGAATGTACCAGTTGCAAGTTCTTCCAATGTAGAAGTTGCA
>DKLL01000175.1:0-134 GCA_002455755.1 Acinetobacter sp. UBA6641 | reverse complement strand
ATTACCACTTGCGCACAGTTAGCAAAGTCACCAAACTGCGCTTCCCAGATAATTAAACTCTTTGGAAGCGTGGTTGCATAACCGTATTCAAATGCAAGTACCGCCATTTCTGACAATAAAGAGTCATAAATTGC
>DKLL01000179.1 GCA_002455755.1 Acinetobacter sp. UBA6641 | reverse complement strand
ACATCACACCAATCTTCATACGAATCTGGTTAATGAAAATCACCATACAGTTAGAGCGTTTAGCATTACCGGTGATTTTACGCAGTGCCTGGCTCATTAAACGGGCTTGCAGACCCATGTGCGAGTCACCCATTTCACCTTCAATTTCCGCACGTGGTGTTAAAGCTGCAACGGAGTCGACAACAATCAGGTCAATTGCACCAGAGCGTACCAGCATGTCGGCAATTTCAAGCGCCTGTTCACCATTGTCAGGTTGTGACACCAACAGATTGTCGATATCTACGCCTAACTTGCGTGCGTATTGCGGATCAAGCGCATGTTCAGCATCAATGAAGGCACATGTACCACCGGCTTTTTGACATTCTGCAATAGCTTGCAAGGTCATGGTGGTTTTACCTGATGATTCAGGGCCGTAAATTTCAACGATACGACCTTTAGGCAGACCACCGATACCCAGGGCGATATCCAGGGTTAAAGAACCTGTAGAGACCGCTTCAACGGCTTGTACAGTATTATCACCAAGACGCATTACTGTATTCTTACCAAACTGTTTCTCAATCTGGCTTAGGGCAGCATTCAACGCCTTGCTTTTATTATCATCCATCTCACAACCTCAAAACGATGTCACAAAAATATTCACTTAGGTGGATGTGTTACTTTCAAACGTGTTCCACCCAAGTATAGTGACAGATTCATTCCTTATGTACTATATCAATTCAGTCGAATGCGACAGAATGTGACGCTTAAATATCAACAGTTCTTAATCGTCATAAGACCAGTGTTGGTCGAACTGTTGATCATTATCTTGTTTAAATTTACTGATTTGTCGTCGATCTTTTTTACTTGGCCGATGTTCAGGTCGGGCTAGATTATGCAACTTTCTTTGGGTAGCAATCAACTCCCGTCTTGCAACACTGACTTCAGTTTCTTCATAAAGTTGCTGAGCGATCGGCGCTGCGCCACGAATACCCGACAAAGCTTTAATCACCACAGTTTTGCGGTCAAAACCCTGCTGTATCGTTAGCTCCATCCCGATACGAACCTCTTTAGAAACTTTAACCCGTTCACCATTGTGATGGACTTTTCCGCCTTCAATTGCGGCTTTAGATATTGAACGTGTTTTAAAAAAACGTGCTGCCCACAACCATTTATCAACACGCATACTTTCAACATGGTTCTGTTGAGAAGAATTAGGCATATTTTTTCAGATCCTCAGCTTGTTCTAAGATCACCATTAAATCAGTCAAATCCTGTAAAATAGGATAAGAGCTTTCAGTTCTTATCTCTTTTTGAGATGAGGGCTGGGCAATGGTAATTAAATGCCGGATACCAAATTTTTCTGCGCCTTTGAGCACTTTTTCAGTGTCATCAATAAAATAGGCGTGTTCGACCAGAAAAGGATGCAGTGTATGAAGCTTTTGCCAGAATTCGATAGATTCTTTGGCATAGCCTATGCTTTCACTACTGACAATCACATCAAAGTAATGCGCAATTTGGGTTTGTTCAAGTTTAAATTTTAAACCTTCGCAATCGGCATTGGTCGCTATCCAGCAGGCATAGCCTTGGGCTTTAAGATATTCCAGCAGTTCAGTACAGCCTGAACGTAAAGCCACCTTGTGTTTGAACTCGTGTTGTAAAGCCAGTGTATCTACACCTACTTTCGAACTCCAGAAACGTGTGGAATACCAGTTTAAGGTATGATTATATTGCTGGTAAAACTGAAATAGCACTTGGGTACTTTGTTCGAGTGTACAGTTATGCTGTTCTGCATAGCGAATGGGGAGCTGATGATTCCAGATGAAATCATCATAGGCAAGATCGAGAAGCGTACCATCCATGTCAAAAATAATAATTGGTCTTTCCATTCAACAATCTCCAATGTTTTTCAAAGCTCAACAAGGCACATAGAAAAACCATATAATCATTAAAAATATTCATTTTTTACATTTATCAATGCTTTTTAAATATTTTCAAAGTTCAACAAATATGTTTACGTTTCAAGAAAAATTATGTACAAATCTGTGTACATATTTTTGTCTTGTACATGAATGTGAAAATTATAGCGCATTGGATGATACGTAACATGGCTTTAAGTGACTCATGGTTAAAATCGAATAACGGCAAACTACGCGACAAAGTTGAAGTGGTGACTGACCGAGATGCTTTGTCTGTTCGCATATCACCCAAAGGAAAAATAGTATTTCAGTACCGATACCGCTTTAATGGAAAAGCCAAGCGCATAGATGTTGGTACATATCCATTGATGAGCTTAAAAGATGCCAGAATATTGGTGCAGAAATATAAAATAGAGTTAGATCAGGGTAAGGACCCACTTCAGTTAAAGCTTAAGCGTGAAGATGACTATGCAAAGCAGCCGACTGTAAAGGAGATTTGTGATATCTGGTTTAACACGATTGGCGTCAATAAGGTGGCATGCAAGGATGATTACCGAGCTTTTGAGATCCATGTTTACCCCCGTGTTGGAAAACGTATTTGCGATGATATATCTCTACAAGAGTGGTCAGAGTTGTTATTTACAATCGTGACAAATGCAAGAACAGTGGCGGTAAAAATTTTAGGTAACTTGANNTATGCGGTGGGGGTGTATCCACGGGAAGTTGAATAATCAACCCATCCAACACTTAAAGGCTGCGGATCTGAATGTAAAGAAAGTGAAGCGGTCACGCTATTTATCAGAACAAGAAGTATTTTGGGTGGTTCATGCATCACTTAGAAATAACGCCATGTCTCCAAAAAACAAGGCCATAATTATCATGCTGCTATTTTTTGGGAGCCGTGTTTCTGAATTACGTTTAGCCAAAAAGTCAGACTTCGACTTTCACGAAAATATTTGGTATATCCCGCCTGAAAACCACAAGATGGGCGATAAAACACATAAGCCGATTATTCGCCCGATTATTCCTCAGATTGTGCCGTTTTTAAAGTATGTATTTTCATTATCACCAGACGGTTGTGAGTATGCTTTCCCTAATTTAAAAGGAAAAAAATACACTAGGCTAGAAAAGGGTTTTCAAACAACCATTCCAATGTATGTGAGTAATAGTATTAAAAAGATATTTGATGTTGAGATTGATCAATGGTCGACACATGATTTGCGCAGAACAATGAGAACACATATTTCAGAACTTGCACCACCGCATATTTGTGAAATTATGCTCGGGCATGGGTTGCCTGCAATATGGGGGACATATGACTTACATGAATACTTAAGTGATCAGGCGCAAGCTTATGAAAAATGGTTTTATAAGCTTTGCGCCATACTTGATAATCATGAGCGATTTGACATTAAAGGTTGTATATCAAGCGACTCAAGCAATCCGTTTCTTTCCTCCCATAATGCTACAGCTTTAATACCGTAGCGACTGCTTGATTTACCATGTGCTTTGATTACTGGTTCAGGAAAATCCTTTTTACTGCGCCAGTTAATCAAAGTGCCTTTAGAGATGCTGTATCGCTCCAATAGCTCAGGGGTTGATATGTATAATCCCATCATTTCACCTCCAATCTTTTATTGGCTTCTATTTCTTCATCTTTGGCATGTCGCCATGCTTTAGGTAAGAATGATTTAACGATAAAGCCCCAGCGACCAGACTTGGTTTCATATCTAAAGTCGTACCCCATGTCTTCGATTAGCTGACACGGTTCTTCTGAAAAATCTTCATTATTCGTAAAGGCCCAGTCTCCAACCTCAAAAATATTGTGCTGGCGGCGGTATTCTAAAGCCGCCTTTTCTTTGAGTTGCTGCATTAAGAGTTGATTTTCTTCCCAGGTAATTCCAATTTGATCAGGACTTCTCACGACACTTCTCCCAAACTCATCACCACACTACTCGGCAATCCACTTAAATAAGTCGTAAATAAGNNTAAACAAGTGATACAACTTATCCGCATTCATTTCGTTGATTTCCAGCATTGCACCTGTGCCACTGATTACACGTTGCCGTGACCAGCCGCGCATATCAAAAGTGAACTCATTGTCGAAATCCACTTCATTTAAAATCGCATTGAATGAGCCAACTTCACCAGCTGACCATGAATCAATGTAAGGCTTATCACGTGCGATCAGGTTATCAAGTTGGAGTTGAGCAAACTGAATGTTTGTTTTTTGAATTTCAGTCATTCCACTCCTCCTCAAACACTGTTTCACTAAGCTCCCCACCACAAAAACAACAAAACTTAAAAGAGTGTTCCGATGGCAGCATGCAGTCATTAAAAACAAAGGTTTCACCACACCCCGTTTCCCAATTTGCATCTTGATTCTCAACCCAAGCGCATTGTTTTTCAGTCATTGGCTGGCTCCTGTGCTTCAAGCATATCAATGTTGTTTTGAATGCACTTCATTGCCGCAAGCCATCCCTTGTCAAATAGGTCATTCACGCTTACTTCAGCTATATGACTTTCAACATGCCCTTTAATTGATTTAACCAGCAATCGGTCGTGTAGCGCTTGTTGTGCTTCCGGCACCGCTTGGGCTTTGGCTGCTAACCAACAATCCCACATAAATTTAACTTCGTCGTACACATAGTTTTCGCCATCGTCTTCAAATGCTTCATTAGTTATAAAAAACTTTGACGCATGTTTTTCAAACGCTTCTCTTTCTTTATTAATATCCATCACGCCACCCCATAGAAGCGCTTGGCTTCTTCAAAATCAGAAGTAACTAACTCAGCACTATCTTTGTAGCAGTGCACGATTTCACCGTACTTAAAAGCTTGTTCGGCTTGCTGCATGTTTTTGCACTGAAACATCGGCTCTTTAAACCAGTCTTCTGTATAAAACATTTGTTCCTGGTGTTCTTCAGCTGTGCCTTCCCATTCTTGAACCTGAAGGTATTCATCAAATGATTCGATCATGAACTGATTGCCTTCAGCCTTAGTCATAGCTCTGTAGCGAGCCAAAGCACGTTCAGCAATTTCTTTTGATGCAGCAGGTGACTGCTCATGAGGACTATCACCTTCAGGACAAATACCTACGCACCACAATTTGTTATCTTTCATCACGCCACCTTTCCTAAATTCACCTGATATCCCAATTTTTCCAGCCACAATTTAAAGCCAATGGCATGCTTGTTTTTAATGCGGAAGATCATGCGGCAGCCTCCTTGGGATTTAACTCAGCAATGATCTGATCAATTTTTTGATTAAACCGAATCACTGACTGCTCAATTCCTGCGATATCCAAATCCTTTGCAAACACCCGAATAATCACAAGTTGCAAATATTCAGGCAGGCGAGGGTCAAAACTCACAAAGTCACACCATTTGCGACGAGTGCAAGCCAATTGCCAAGTGATTTGTGAAATGTATTCCGCTGGCACTTCTTTAGTTAAAACGGTGTTTAAATGGGTTTGTGAGTTAGGGCACTTCACCTCTAACTGCCCATCTTGATCAACCAGACCATCAGGGCTCGCACCACTCATCTTTATGGCAGGGTGGTCAATCAATCCGGTGCCAATCACAAAATTACCAGTCTCATTTTNNCATCATAAGCAGTAATGGCATGAACTTCCTGATCAATCCCCCATTGCATAGCTGAGTTAATAAAGGATTCCTCCTGAACGCCAGTAAGGCGCTCAGTCAGAATTGTTAAGGTCAGGGCATTGTATGCTTTGCCTTTACTTGGCTTTGCATCAATATCCTTGACACGGCTTGCTGTAACCTTTCCGCAGCGGTCAGCATGCCAATTTTCACTACGCTGGAGAATGGTCATAAGTCTCTCCTTGGCGTGCTAAGGCTTGGTCAGCAAGTTCTGCAATTTGTTTTAAACTTGCGGAGTGAGTGGTCCAGAAATGTTTTGCCCAAGTGTTTTTTGGCAAAGTGGCATGTGCTTGTGAAAGGCGATCTGTGCCGTATTGAGCCTCAGTATTAAAGAATGGAAGTTGCTCATCTTCAAATGCCTGATAGCCTTCTGGGACAACATTATCTGTCTGTCCTTGCACAGTTTTAATTGGGCAGCTTTCTTGAATTCGCTCTCTT
>DKLL01000075.1 GCA_002455755.1 Acinetobacter sp. UBA6641 | reverse complement strand
AAGAACAATGGCATGTCCAACGCATTGTGGTGCGTTTCAAATGGACGCGCAGAAGCACCACCTGGAATCACGTGCATCATTGGTGTTTCCACTTCCATGAAGCGTTCATTGCTTAAATAGTTACGAATACCGGAAACCACTTTGGCACGAATTTCAAAGGTTTTACGGGTTTCTTCGTTTACGATTAAATCCAGGTAACGTTTACGGTATTTAACTTCGGTATCAGTTAAACCATGGAATTTGTCTGGAAGCGGGCGCAATGACTTGGTTAAAAGTTCAAATTGCTGAATGTGGACATACAGGTCACCTTTACCCGAACGGCCGATATACCCTTCAACGGCAATGATGTCACCCAGATCCAGACTCTTGATGGTTTCCAATACTTCAGGTGCAAGTTCTTTACGTGCAACATACAGCTGAATACGGCCAGTCATGTCCTGGATCACGATGAATGAACCACGGTTCAACATCACACGGCCCGCCACTTTTACATAAACTTTTTCGCCAGCTTCAATTTCTTCTTTAGATTTTTCAGCGAATTGGTCTTGTAAATCTTGTGCATAGTGCTCACGCTTAAACGTGTTTGGCCATGGGCTAATACCAGTTTCTTTTGCTTGGTCTTGAATCTGCTTTAACTTGGCATGACGCTGTGCAATTAAATCGTTTTCGGAAATGTGTTGTTCAGAAGTCGATTGAGCGTTATGTTGCGTCATCTCTGCCTCAAATATGTGTAAAAAACGGAAGTTGCATAGCATAGCAGATTTAGTACAAATTTCGAATGTCTAATTGCCATACAAATGCACTGATTTGCTAAAATCGATTTGCTTTATTTCATCTGTCTAAGCTTCAGCAAACTGTTTAATAGCCTCAACGCCCTTTTTAAATCCGTTTTCTATCATTTCTCGCTATTCTTTAGCAGTATCCACTTTTACCCTGAGTCTGGTTGGGCCATCCAGCTGTTCTAGAAAATATTTCTAATGCACCGTGCCACTTTTTTAATTTCTGCACTGTGCAAATACACCCTTTCGAAGCATATCCAAATGTTTAAAGACTGCTACTTTAAGTTTGTCCAACTGCTCAATGCTAGACACCATGCCATTGTTGTCAGCATCCAGATACAGGTTTTTTCCATTAAGCTTCCAATCAGAATGAATACTGGAACTGGGCGAAAAATAATAGGTCGATTGGCTATAGCATTACGGGTTCCATAATACCTGCCATACTTTTTGCGGTGTGGCTTCAATCAGGATTTCATGGCATAACTTTTCCATAGCATCGCTCACTCAGAAATATGTTCTCCATGAAAGTAATGAAATCATTTTTTACATCATAACCAGGTTTTGTTATTGCATACCGAGTTAAGAACTTTATACGAATAATGCTTTATTTTTAATCAATAATTTATTTTGGAATGTTGTTTATTTGCTGCATCTAAAATACATCTTAGACCAAAAGCTAACTTCTTTGTTGCGCCAAGTGACTTACAATGATTTCAAGAAAATAGTTGAAAAGTAATCTATTCGACTGTGTCTATATTTGTGAATAAAGAAAGTATGAACTAAAAAAATGAATACATGCCCTTTAAAAATCCTGTTTTTTCATGGACTCGATTCTTCGCGTGAATCGACCAAATTCCATGCGATTGATGCCGATCATAAATATTGTATCGATGTAGATTATCGTAACCTGAATTTTCAAACCGTCGCCAGTTTTTACAAGGAAACGATTGCCAAGATTCAACCGGAAATTTTGATTGGCCATAGTTTAGGCGCTTATTGGGCCTTGAAAATGTCAGCGCTCTGTAAAATTCCTGCAATTATCGCCAACCCCAGTTTGAGTCCGGATTTTCGTGAAGACTATCCTCCGATTGGTGAGGATGATCTGGAACACGAGATTGCGCAGATTGCCTATCTGGAATTAGGCGATGAAGAACTGGATATGTACGCGGTACAGCAGCAACTCGAATCTTATATGCAGGTCCAGGCCGTTGAAGGTGGACATCACCGTTTAGCCAGCCCAGAAAATATCAATGAGCTGCTTCTGCATATGCAGACCCATTTTCTGAAAAAATAAAAAAGCCTTGGTTATGCCAAGGCTTTTTTCATCAGTACTTAATTAAGCAACATTTTGTTCCAGCTGTGATTTATCATCCAATACAGACCAAACATCTAAGCTTAAATCCCTATGTAAATCTGGCAAATCCAGGAAAATGCTTGCACCCAATACCTGGTGGCTGCATTTATCTACCAACTGTTTTACTGCTTTGAGTGTACCGCCAGTGGCTAACACATCATCTACAATAATAATTTTTTGCGGCTCAACATCTGCCGACATTTCTAAACGGTCCATCCCGTATTCCAGACTATAGCCCACACCCACAACAGGTGGTGGTAATTTACCTGCTTTACGAACCAGCAATAAACCTTTGCCCAAACGCTGCGCCAACAAACTTGCCAGCACAAAACCACGTGCTTCAACCGCGACAAAACTGTCGACTTCTGCTAATTTTTCAGCAGGAATACTGGCAATCAAAGCCTCGGTTAACAATTCAATATTTCCCATAAATAATGGTGTCAGGTCAAAAAAGCAAATTCCTGGTTTAGGGAAATCTTGGACAGTACGAATGTTAGACCACAAAGATGTAGACAGATTGCTCATGGGGAGAAAGATATTTAAAAAAAGAATGAGTGAATTTTAACGCTTTATAAGATCNNTGCACGACCTTCGTCTAAAAAATTGTCTGTTTACTTATAAGCTGCTGCAATCCAGAACCTGTTATTAGCAATATTTTGAACTGGGTGATGAATTTATATGAATCAATTTTGCCTATTTTCATGTTTTAAAGACACGTTTTGTCCTGCGAAGCAATTCTGGTTTCAATTTCTGCTCTTAAACTCCGATATTCGCTTTACATTGATGCTAGAACTGCGTAAAAATTTGCTTGAATATGTACATCAAAAGTCATATCAATAGAGTTATGCGGTATATAAAATTTTACTGGCTGCACATTATTGAAAAGTCAGTGTTTTGGAGATTCAAATGAAGAAATATCAATGCATCGTTTGTGGATGGATTTATGACGAAGCTGAAGGTTGGCCACAAGATGGTATTGTCGCGGGTACCAAATGGGAAGATATCCCGGATGACTGGACCTGCCCGGACTGTGGTGTATCAAAAGTTGATTTTGAAATGGTAGAAATTTAATTTTTGATATCAAAGACCATAGTGAATGGTCTTTTTTTACGTCTTATAGAAAACAGTTTGGAGAATAATATGCATCCTATCGTCATCATTGGTTCGGGTATGGCCGGTTATACCGCAGCACGTGAATTTCGCAAGCTTAGNNACATGCGTATTGAAGCTCTCACCTGGGTCAAAGAAATTCAAGCTGACCAGCACCAGCTGATTTTAGAAAAAGAGGGTCAACAAACGACTCAGCCTTATTCAAAACTGGTTCTTGCAGTAGGCGCTCATCCGGTTCGTGTAGCGATTGCTGGCGATGGCAGTGATGACATTCACGTGGTCAATAATTTAGAGGACTACAAGGCATTCCGTAAAAATCTGGCGCAAAATCAAGATAAGCGCGTAGTTATTCTCGGTGCCGGTCTGATTGGCTGTGAATTTGCCAATGACCTGCAAAATACAGACCATCAAGTCACCGTGATTGATCTGGCTCCTCAACCTTTGGGACGTTTAATCCCTGCACATGTAGCGGCTTCTTTTCAGGAAAAACTGGAAGATACCGGCATCCATTTTGTACTGGGCACTACAGTTGAAAAAGTCATCAAAGTTGAAAATGGCGATTATCAAATTACCGTGGCCAATGGTCAGTCTGTGGTTGCAGACATTGTGCTTTCTGCAATTGGTTTACACCCAAATCTTGAATTGGCAAAAGCTGCGGATATTCATTGCAGTCGCGGAATTTTGACCAATAGTCATCTTGAAACCAACCAGCCTGATATTTACGCAATTGGTGACTGTGCCGAAGTTAATGGTTTGCTGTTGCCTTATGTTATGCCGATCATGCAACAGGCACGTGCTTTGGCCAAAACCCTGAACGGTGAAAAAACCTATGTTCATTACCCGGCAATGCCGGTTGCAGTCAAAACCCCTGCGGCACCGCTGACAGTGCTTCCTGCACCTGTGGACGTCGATGTAAGCTGGGAAACTGAAGAGCTGGAAGATGGCATGATTGCCAAGGCCCTTGATAGCGAAAATACTTTACGTGGTTTTGTTTTATTGGGACCAAGTGCTGCCAAACAGCGCTTAAGTCTAACTAAACTGGTACCCGACTTGATTCCGACTGCGGTTTAGAGATTTAATATCAAGGACATTTTTTCAGCAAAATGTCCTTTTTCAGGAAAACAACAATGAATAGCGCACTCAACTTTACAGGCTCTCCATATACATCTTTTATGCATGAAACCAAAGTCAATTTAGGCAATGGCGTTGAACTTCATGTAGAAATGGGGGGAAATCCTGAACATCCTGCCATTATGTTAATTATGGGGCTAGGTGCGCAAATGCTGTTTTGGCCTGATTTTTTCTGTAAATCTCTGATTGACCAAGGTTATCGTGTGATTCGTTTTGATAATCGCGATATTGGTCTGTCTTCAAAAATCCGTCATTCCGGCCCACGACTGAATACCTTAAAATTGATGGGACGTTTTGCCTTAGGCTTACAAAATCAAGGTTCACCGTATAACCTGTATGACATGGCGGAAGATGCCGCATTACTGATTGAGCGTTTGGGACTGGAAAAAGTCTCGGTGATTGGTGCTTCCATGGGTGGCATGATTGCCCAGATTCTGGCAGCCAAGTATCCACAAAAAGTCAGCAACTTAGGCCTGATGTTTACTAGTAATAATCAGCCGCTGTTACCGCCACCCTTTCCCAAACAG
>DKLL01000253.1 GCA_002455755.1 Acinetobacter sp. UBA6641 | reverse complement strand
CGCCGCCGTGGAAAAACATAAACACCGGCAGCGTTCCGGTCGCATTCTCCGGCTTAACAATGGTCAACGTGAGCGGTTTTCCGAGAACGGTAATGGTCTTTTCAGAGACGCTGGCAGGGGGTAATTTTACCCCAGCTTGTGCGCCAATAAGCACGTTACGTGCTTCGGGTACAGACAGCTGCTCTATCGGTTTTCCGCCTGCGCTATTCAACGCCTGTAGAAACGCCTCCACACCTTTGGTCGGTAACGGTGCATTCTCCATAGTACCCGCAAATGCTGCGCTCATCTGAGCAGCAAGAAGTACCGCCAAGGCTTTACGTTTAACGTTCACAAATATCCCCTGTAATTGTCGTTCAGTCATCACCCATTAACGGGCGTTTTTTTCATGCAATAAAAATTTCATTTCTCGTCACCGCAGGCGGGTTGCGCGGCGATGACGTAATAGTTCATGACACAGCCGATCATTTTCGCGTCATTAATGATTCAAGGATGCTGATTAAGCACTTATTATTCAGAATGAAATTGCGTCTGATATATCCCGGCGTATATCCCGTGAGTTGCCTGATGGTGCGTGTAAATGAGACCTGGCAATTGAAGCCATTTTCCAGTGCGACATCCAGCAAAGGTTTATCCTCCCGGATTAAAGCATAAACAACATTAATCACTCTTCGGGTACGGACAAACTCATAAACGCTGAACCCCGTTAACTGGTTAAAGGTACGTTGCAGATGCCATACTGAATACCCACTCTTGCGGGAGATGTCCTGCACACTAAGGGGTGAGCCAAGGTGGTTTTCAATCCAGACCACCATCTCCTGAATAACGGCAAACATCTTTTCGCTACGCACACCTGGCCGGTAAGACGTTGTATTGCGTAGCTCAATCGCTTTCTCGCCGTCTCTGTTAAGGGGAATATGCAAATGCAGCGTGACCTGCTTACCACTCTCCCTCACCCTCATGTGAGGCAGGCGAGCCATGTTTACAGCGGGAACAAAGGGTGCTCTTGTCTGAACAGGATGATATGCAGTCCGCAACATGTTTTACTCCTTACTAAAATAGGGCTACGAATAATGCAGCGCTAATTTATGGCTCTGAGAGAAGGCAATATTTCATCGTCATCTTTCAGGGATTCATTCAGGCAGCCTTTTAGCCCTTGCTGCATGACGTGAATGACGATGCAGGCGGCCAACAGGAACAAAAAAATTAAGAGCCTTTTTCATTGACGGCTCATAAAAGTTATTAGGTCGGGTATCAGAATTGATACACCAGGCCTAATGCCACAATGTCATCTGTCGATATCCCTGCTGCTTTGGTGAAGGTATTTTTTTCGACCCTGTTAATTTTGTAATCCACATAGGCCAGCATATTGCGGTTGAAGTTGAAGGTTGTTCCAAAATCAACAAACTTAACTAAATCCTGCTTTCCATAGACGGTGCCCTCTCCGGCTCGTCCAAGGTCTTTGGCACGTAACTGGTTGTAGGCAATGAAAGGGACCCAGCCAGAATCGAAGGTGTACTGGGCAAAAGCTTCAAAAATGTGTGACTCATTTGCGAAGCCATAGACGTCAGAGCTGGCGCGGGAACCAAAGCGTGATGAGTTGTAGGCCTGGGTGAACATCACCCCGAGATAGACATTATTGGCATCATATTTAAGAGAGGCAGAATAGGCCTCAGCGTGGTCTCCGCGCCCCATAATACCCGATGCATTATTTTGTTCATTTGTCCTGTCGGAGTGGGTAAACGCACCGACAGCTTTTATACCATTGCCAAAAGCATAGGAAAGGGACATGCCATAACCGTCACCATTCTGACGTAACACATCCCGTGCCCCTGGCTCGCCGCCACCATCATTCTTAGCCTGGTACTGAAGCGCGAAGTTAAGATCGTCGACCAGTCCAAAGAAGTCCGTATTTCGGTAAGTCGCCAGACTATTACCCCTACGGAACATAAACTGATCGGTGTTATAGGTTTGTGCGTCAAATTCAGGCTGCATATCCGTCTGACTTAGCGCATCGTATAAAACGCCGACGTTGCGTCCATAATCAAATGACCCAAACTCTCCCACTTTCACACCTGCAAAAGCGAGGCGAGTAAACATGGAATCATTTTCACCTTCTGACTGACTGGCATTAAACTGACTCTGCCACTGACCATATCCTGTCAGCCTATCTGATATTTGTGTCTGGCCTTTGAAACCGATACGCATATAGGATTGATCGCCATCCTGGCTTTTGTCATCCGTCATGTAATGCAATCCTGAAACAAGACCGTATAAGTCGAGTCTGTTGCCATTCTGGTTATAAATCTCCGCTGCTGACGCTTCTCCAGCCAGCATGACGAAGGGCACGGCCAGTGCCACATAACAAAATCTCATCTCTTTCCCTTAAAATGGTGAATACTTGCTTGAAAAATTTTTCGGCATTCTGCGGGTCGTTGTTTTTAATAAATTAGCTATGCCGTTACTGCATCGATACCGGGTTGTTTTTATTTCTTCGGGATTCCCGCCTTCCGATTCTCATTACCGGAATGCGGGACCTTCAGGCTCAATCTCTCAAAAAAAACACACCCTCATAGTCATGGCCTATTTTTCCAGAGATCCTGTAAAAAATATCTTCTTGCCCGGAGCATGCTTTTCGGAATCGAGACGGTGTTTGGTTGAAGTATTTCTTGAATGTCCGGCTGAAGTTTTGCTGACTGGTAAATCCATTCTCACAGGCGACGTCTTTCAAATCTTTGTCGGTGAACGCAATAGAATGTGCCGCCCTTGCTATACGTCTTACTCTCATATACGTCGCCAGGTTATAACCAGTTTGTTCACGAAAAACCCTCTGGAAATGCCAACGGCTATATCCGCTTCGGTGGCTGACAGCCTTCACCCTGAAAGATTCGTCATACAGATTTTCTTCGATCCATGGAAGAATATCTTTAATCACGTTAGATATGATTTTATTATTCGCCATCGCAAACTGTTGGTCAGAGGTCGTCTGTGCCATATCATTTTCCAGTGTAAAAATTTAAGCGCCGTGTAAGTTCGGGGTCAGAAATGAACGCCTACGTCTGGAAAGGATTATCAAGGATACCGAACAAAAGCTGTAGTATACAAAGGGATAGT